>JBBQVY010000153.1:0-11961 GCA_038211085.1 Chitinophagales bacterium
GGTGATATTGATCCTATTAAAGCTGCAAATCTTAAGCTGAGTTTTGCTGATGAAATGGTGATACATTATGGTATTATTCCACGTAGCAACCGAAGCATTTTTGTAATAAATGAATTACCCGATTTGCAGGCAAGAATACAGGTAGCCCTCTTTAATATTTTGCAGGAAGGAGATATACAGATACGTGGTTTTAAGCTACGAATGCCATTGGATATTTTGTTTGTGTTTACTGCAAACCCTGAGGACTACACCAACAGGGGTAGCATTGTAACACCATTGAAGGACCGGATAGAAAGCCAGATACTAACACACTATCCAAAAACACTGGAAACATCGTTAAGTATTACCGAGCAGGAGGCTGACATTTTACAGGAACAACTCGAAAAGGTGGATGTAAGCGACCTGGTGAAAAGACTGATAGAACAAGTTGCTTTTGAAGCACGCAGTAATGAATACGTGGACAAGAAGAGTGGTGTCAGTGCCAGGCTTACTATTGCCGCTTACGAAAATGCGGTAAGCAGTGCAGAGCGCCGGGCTATTATTCATAACGAGATAGGAACCCAGGTTTGGATAAGCGACCTCAACGGCATAATACCGGCTATAACGGGTAAGATAGAATTGGTGTATGAAGGTGAGCAGGAGGGACCATACCAGGTTGCAGTTAACTTGCTTGAGAAAGCCATACGAACCCAGTTTGTTCAATATTTTCCAAATCCTGAATTATCTAAAAAGAAGAGGTCTACTGGCAAACCAAGCCAGCAGGTAAAACAGGAAGATGAAAACCCTTACAAAGCCATCACAAGGTGGTTTGATGCAGGAAATCATTTAGACCTTTTACTTGACTGCACAGATGCAATTAAAGTAAATGCTTTATACCAGGTAGATGGCCTGCATGCTTTTGTAAAGAAGCATTACCCAAGGGCTAATGCCAAAGAAAATGCATTGCTGATGGAGTTTGTTTTGTATGGTCTTTCGTCATACTCGTTAATAAGTAAGAAAACGATTGATGGCAAAATTGAGTTTAAAGACCTTATGGGTAGCATGATGAATTTTGGAACGGTGCAGGAAGATGACGAACTTACTGAAGACGATTTCAGGTAAGAATGAATTAGCCTGCTATCATTTTAAATATTTAAATTGTCGGCAGTTTAATGATAGCAAAATATAACAATTGAGAAATTTAATACGGACAATGCTACTACTGGTATTGTCCTCTTTTTTTACAGCCGGGTTAGTAAAAGCGCAGTTATGTTCAGGCAGCCTGGGAGATCCTGTAGTTAATATAACCTTTGGCCAGGGCAGTAACCCGGGCACCCCTTTAGCACCAGGGATAACTAATTATAATTATTTTGCAACTGGCTGTCCTCCTGATGGCTTTTATAGCATAGGCACATCTTCCACCGCTTGTTTTAATGATTCGTGGCACACCGTAAACGAAGACCATACACCGGGTGATAATAGTGGTTATATGATGATTATTAATGCCTCTAATAATCCCGGGGTTTTTTACGTGGATACAGTGCGGGGCTTGTGTGGAGGAACCAATTATGAATTTGCAGCGTGGATATTAAGCATATTAAAACCATCGGCATGCCAGGGAAATGGAAACAAGCCTAATGTTACTTTTTTAATTTCAACCACCAGCGGACAGAATCTACTTACATATAAAACTGGCGATATTTTTTCGACCAGCGCACCAGAGTGGAAACAGTATGGCGCTTTTTTTACTACACCTGCCTCCGTTAATTCAGTGGTAATAACCATGATTAACAACGCACCGGGTGGGTGCGGAAACGACTTGTTATTGGATGACATAACCTTTAGACCCTGCGGACCAAAAGTTATTGGTAGCGTTGGAGGTGGTGGTGATGTTAAGAATTTATGCGTTGGTGATAATGCCACTATTACTATGAGCGCAAGTGCTTCGCAGGCTGATGCGAATACATTGTATCAATGGCAGTTTTTTGATGCCAATACAAATACCTGGGCAGATATTGCGGGAGCCACTTCTACCAGTTATACGGTTACTATAAACGCTACCGCCAAAAGAAGTTTCCTATATCGTATGGCTGTGTCACAGGGATCAAATATTTCAATAATAAACTGTAGAGTAGTTTCTAATGTCATTTCAATAATTGTAAACGACCGGCCAGTACCAGCAGCAAGTAACACCGGTCCAAAATGTATTGGCGAAAGTGTTACACTTTCTGCAAACAATGGACAGAGTTATAGCTGGACAGGTCCAAACAATTACTCGGCATCAGTTCAATCACCAATAATATCATCTTTGCAAGATGTGAATGCGGGCAAATATTATGTGCAGGTAACCTCGGCACAGGGCTGTGTAAACAACGATTCCACAACAGTAACAGTACGTACAAAAGTTGTTGCTGCAGCCGGGGCTGATGTGTCGATATGCCAGGACCAAAACACGCAGTTAAACGCATCAGGTGGAACCAGTTATTCCTGGTCGCCAACCCGTGGCCTTTCCGCAACTGACATTGCAAACCCTGTAGCTACTCCTGATACTACAACGAATTATATAGTTACAGTTAGCAATGGAGTTTGTAGTGCAATGGATAGCGTTGTAGTTTCCATTAATAAGAAACCTGTTGCTGATGCCGGGGCTGACATAGTAATGTTGGAGGGTAACACATCAACACTCAAGGGAAAAGCTTCAGGAGGAAACGTTCGCTATTTTTGGACTCCACCTGCTTTTATAAGTGATGTCAATTCTTTAAATCCGCTTATTACGCCTCCCCGCGATACTACTTATACTTTACATGTTGTATCGCTTATTGGTTGTGGCTCTGCAACCGATGATGTGTTTGTAAGAGTTTATAAATCGATAAAAATTCCGAATGCTTTTTCACCCAATAACGATGGTATAAATGATGTTTGGAAGATTGAAGCATTGGAAACCTATCCCGATGCAAGTGTGATGGTTTTCAACCGCTATGGTCAAACTTTGCATACGGCTAATGGAACGACTGAACCTTGGGGTGGCATGTATAAAAATAAACCCTTACCTGTGGGCACCTACTATTACATAATTGATTTAAAAAATGGATTAAGTAAAATTTCGGGTGCAATAGTAATTTTAAGATAGAACGTAAATTAGAAAAGTACCTTAGGGGATGAGTCCCAAATTTGTCGCACCTCAATGGGGACCAGTTGGCGGTCAGGCGACCGCCAACGGCCTGCTGCGCCGCAGTTGGTCGCCTGACCAACAGTTCGCCTGATCAACAGTTATCCTGACCAACAGCGACAATTTTGGATACACCCAACTCAGGTTAAGTGAGCACTTTTAATGCCTCAATATTATCGTGGGTCAGTTGATCTTTTAGAGCATCAAGGCCATTGAATTTTATCTCTCCACGCAGGTGATGTTCTACCGTAACCCGTACTTTCTCCCCGTAAATGTCTTTATCGAAATCAAAAATATTTACTTCAATCATCCGATTAATGCCATCTACAGTTGGTCGTACACCAATGTTCATCATGCCTTTATAAGTACGGTTGTCCACTTTTGCGTAAACAGCATATACACCATTGCCAGGTACCAATTTTTCTGGTCCTTCAATTTTTAAATTTGCTGTGGGATAACCAATAGTTCGGCCAAGTTTGTTGCCTACCACTACTGTTCCTTCAAAAAAATATGCATATCCAAGATATTTGTTAGCTGTATCAATATCGCTTTTTAAAAGGGCTTCGCGTATTCGGGTAGAGCTGATAGTAACCTCGTTCAATACATGTTCAGGTATTTCTTTAACCTGGTAATTATTCACAGTGCCCAAATCCTCTAACAGGTGGTAATCGCCAAGCCTGTTTTTTCCAAAACGATGATCGTAACCAATAATAATGGTGTGCGGATGAAATTTAGCTACGAGAAAGTTGGTAATGTATGCTTCTGCTTCCTGGTTGGCAAAGGCTTCATCAAATGGAATAACTACTACATGTTCAATGCCTTTAGCATCTAACATTTCTATCTTTTCTTCAAGAGTGTTTAAGATTTTTATTGGCGAAGGACCACCAACAATAATACGTGGGTGCGGGTGGAAAGTAATGATAACAGTTTCGCCATCTATTGCAGCAGCCTCATTTTTTAACTGTTGAATAATTTGCTGATGCCCCAGGTGCACGCCGTCAAATGTACCAATCGTGATGACTGCATTTTTAAAGGTTGGCAAATGCATCAAATCGCTGTGAACCTGTATCATAATTGGCGGCAAAGCTAAGAGAAATGCTTGTAATGTATAGAGCAAAAAGGCTCGACTTTAAATGGCGTTTTACATACGAAGATCAAAGAAAGCTAGGTCTTTTTTAATCTTAACGAATTTTAGTTAACAGTTCCATGCGTTGAAGATGAACTAAATAACTACCTATGAAAAATCTGAAAAAAGCTTTAGGTGCCGATTAGTACATTTGCCACACCAATCATGGTCTTACTAACAACTTTATTATGTCTATATATGCACGGCGTGGCGTGTCAGCTCAAAAAGAAGAGGTACATGCAGCTACCAAAAACTTAGACCAGGGCCTGTATCCAAATGCCTTTTGTAAGATTTATAAAGATAGTCTTGGCAATGATGCAGACTGGATAAACGTGATGCATGCAGACGGAGCCGGAACCAAAAGCATACTGGCTTATTTGTATTGGAAAGAAACAGGCGATATATCCGTATGGAAGGGAATAGCCCAGGATGCGGTGGTAATGAATATTGACGATTTATTATGTGTTGGTATTTATGATAACATTCTTTTTTCTTCAACCATAGATAGAAACAAAAAACACATACCCGGCGAAGTTTTAGAAGTAATTATAAATGGCACCAACGAAATATTTGATTGGTTGCAAAGCTTTGGCATTAACATAAATTATTTGGGCGGAGAAACTGCAGATGTGGGTGATGTGGTAAGAACCATAGCAGTTAACGGTACCATGACAGCCAGATGGCCAAAGCATAAATTAGTTACCAACGACCATATCCAACCAGGCAATGTGATTGTAGGTTTTAGCAGTTTTGGCCTTTCAAATTATGAAACCGAATACAACAGTGGTATAGGCAGTAATGGGTTAACAAGTGCAAGGCACGATGTATTAAATAAATATTACGCAGAAACGTACCCTCAAACTTTTGAGCCAGAACTGCCTGGCGAGGTGGTGTATATAGGTAAACACCGCCTGACTGATTCGATAAGCCTGCCTTCATTCAACAATTATACTACCAACATTGGTAAACTTATTTTAAGTCCCACACGCACCTACGCACCATTGGTAAAACAAATACTGCAAGAAGAATTTGATGCTATTTATGGAATGATACATTGTAGCGGTGGAGGCCAAACCAAGTGTATGAAATATTTGCCTGGCCCAATGAAGGTTATAAAAGACAATTTGTTTGAACCACCTGAAATTTTTGACATTATTCAACAGGCATCGGGCTCATCAGCCGCAGAAATGTACCAGGTATTTAATATGGGACACCGCCTTGAAATTTTTACTGATGAGTCCAAAGCTTCAACCCTTATTGACATTGCTGGAAAGCTTGGCATAGAAGCAAAAATAGTTGGAAGGGTAGAGAAGAGTGATCAAAAAGAATTGTTGCTGAAAGGAAGTTTTGGAGAAATCACTTTCTGATTTTATGTGTAATTTCTTATGCAGCAACGGCGTGCTCTTGCTGGGCAACTTAGTTTAGGAGGCCATTAACAATTTTGTTAGGTCATGCTGCTTTCAATCTCTATTTTTGCCCCAATCTAAAAAGCATTATGCCAGAAGCCATTGTATCGTTACAAAACGCCAACATTTACCAGGGAAGCAACCTTGTTTTACAGGATGTAAACATCACCATTAACAAAGGCGAATTTGTTTATTTGGTAGGAAAAACGGGCTCTGGAAAAAGTAGCCTCTTAAAAACTTTGTATGGCGATCTGCCCCTTAAAGAAGGTACGGGTATAGTGGCAGGTTATAATCTTAAAGAAATGGACTGGAAAAAAGTTCCCTTCTTACGCCGCACTTTGGGCGTTGTCTTCCAGGATTTTCAATTATTAACCGATAGGAATGTGCAGGAAAATTTAAGGTTTGTTTTGAAGGCTACCGGTTGGAAAGATGAAAAACTGATAGAAGAAAAGATAAACGATGTGTTGGATAAAGTAGGTTTAAAAAGCAAAGGATTTAAAATGCCTTTTGAGATGAGTGGTGGTGAACAACAGAGAGTTGATATTGCCAGGGCTATGCTTAATTCGCCCAAATTAATTCTTGCTGATGAACCTACAGGAAACCTCGATCCTGAAACCAGCGACGAGATTATGCAATTGCTTTTTCAAATTGCCAAAGATTATAACACAGCAGTAATGATGGCTACCCACGATTACATTGTTATCAATCGTTACTCGGCCCGTATGCTTAAAACCGAACGTGGTAAAGTTTACGACAGCGCTACAGTAGCAGTTTTATAATTTATTATCAACCCGATGGCGGTATTATTAATTATTGATGTTTTCAAGGATCGTAGAGCCGACCTTTGGGTGAAGGTTTTTTTTGACTTTAAAGTTCTTTAACAACGGCCTTTAAAAAAACTATCGCCCCGATAGGGCTTTAAAATTCAATAAAATATTTTTTCTACCAAAAGGCCGCCCCGATGGGGCTAAGAAAAATTAATTCCGGCTACAGGTATACTTATTTCTTATTCGCCCCAGATCCATGTAACCATTTGCTTTGCATTAGTAGTATTGTCAAACATATCATCCAAAAGGATTTGTCTTTCCTCAAAATCTTCCAGGTTAAAAGGTTTTTTATAAAGCTCAGATATTAAAGACTGCATAACTTCTGGTGTATCCGCTATATAACAGGCATCTTCCAACCCGGAGCCTTGCACGCCAGCATCGTTTACAAGGCAATGTCTTCCATTAAACAATGCATTCACCAATTTAAGCTTAATGCCAGTGGCATTAAAAGAGGGAAGTACATGTATTTGAGCCTTGCTAATTAAATCTTCCATCTCTTTTTCAGAAGGATTTTCTACCAGGCAAGTATGCGGTTTTCTATGTGCCAGGACTTTAAGTGAACGCGATGGTTCCTTGCCTGCAACTACAAAGGGTATTTCAAGATTTGCAAATACTTCTTCCAAAAGCCAAATCGCCGCTTTTTCGTTTTCGTCAACGGATAGATTACCATGATACAGGCAGAAATGACCTTTACCTAAAGCGCCTTTTACATTCCATTCCGGTAAAAACAACGGTAAAAAATCGATGTCATCACACCCCAGCTTCTGGTACTCTGTCACATCTTTGTGCGAAACTCCCCAAAAGGTAGCCTTCTTTACTATCTGCTTTTCATAGTCATAGAGCAGCTTACTTTCCCACCAGTAATAAATTTTTTTGGTATACGAACTCGTGGTTTCATACAATTGCCGGTAGTAAACATGTTCAACATTATGTTGTCGGACAAAGCATTTTCTGTGTTCAAAACGTTCATCATTCAATAAATATGTACAGTGGATACCTTCCATAAAAATTGGATAACTATCCAAAAGCAAGTTCTCCAGTAAACTTTCATTTTTACGCGTAGCAACAATGTAAGGCAGGCTGGTAGAAATTCCCTGATGACCTTTCAAACGCTTGTAATAATCCACACTTACACAATATTTGTTTAATTCATCCTGCTCAGCCCGTCCATTTTCAAAACAATGCAAGTGAATTTTTACACCCTGCTTTTGCAAGGCCGGTAACTTGTAGAACAGATCAAACACTCCCCCATAATTAACGGGGTAAGGAACATCCAGACAGATAATATGTAAATGCTTTTCCAATCTTATTTTAAATTTGCCTCTCCGTGTTTAGCATGATCATTCATTCATTATTCATTAGGTAATTTCTTTGCAACTTCAATTGCTAGAACAGGGATTTATAAAAAGCTATTAAAACTTTTTCTTCGTTCTCCCAGTTTAAAATCTCTCTTGCTTTAAGGCAATTTTCTTTAAGATTAAAGTATAGAACACTATCATTCAATAAATTGTTTAAAGCCTCAGCAATTGTTTTTGATTGAGTGTCGGGTATCATGTAAGCCACGTGATACTGGTCGTTCAAAGTTCTGTATTCAGGAAAATCAACACAAACCTGGGGTATGCCTGCCATTATATAATCGAAAAAACGGTTTGCTAAAGAAAAGTATTGGTTCATTCCGTTATTCTCAAAAAGCATTACAGCAACACGTGCCCTGGGTGTAAGGGCCGCGAGCTCACCTGGTGAAACATAGCCTCTCAATTCAATTTTCGCTGATACATCATGCTGATCAATCAAAACCTTTAGCTGGTTAAAAAAATTACCCTCGCCACAAACAAGCAATTTGGAATTAACTGCTGCCATAGCGGGTACGAGTGTTTCAAAACTGCGACCTTCATTTACGGCTCCCTGGTAAATTATAAATGGTGGTTGCTCCGGTTGAGATGGTAAGCTTGCTTTATACGTAGGAAGATTTCTTACTATGCCATAATCAACACTATACCTTCTTTTAAATTCTTGCGCAATAAAGCTGTTTACAGTGTATCCATATAAGAATTTAGGGACGGCAAATTGCTCTACTTTGAGCCATAATTTTTGAATGGCCGGGCGGGTTACAATTTCCTTTTGCTCTGTAAATAATTCATGAGCGTCGTATACTCTTTTTATGCCACGAATCCTTGATGCAAAATATACAGGCAAAATAGTGTCCAGGTCAATGGCGCAAAAAAGGTCTGCTTTGGCAAATAACAAATAGAAAAACAAACGGAGATTGTATTCAACATACATCAGCTTGCCCGTTGTAAAAAAACTGTGTAGTCGTTTTTGTTTGAATGAGAAGATTTTCAATGGGGCGGAAGCAGGCATTTTTCTGCCAATCAAAGTTACCTGGTAACCGGCATGAGCCAGGCTGTTGCAAATGCGTTGCATGCGCTGGTCGTAGGTTAAATCATTGGTAACAGAAAATACAAGAGACTTCAATAAAATAAATTGGAAGCAAATATAGGGTCTTGACAAAAAAAGAAACAGGTTAATACTAATGGCAATATTTGAAGGCTGAAACCTACCTCTTAACTAAAGATTGCAAACTATGCAGCCAGGCGCTGTAGAATAACCTTGCAAGCCACAGATGAAGTAACCACTACATGATGTTTTTCAAACATCGGAATTTGAAGATAATTACCAGGCACCATTTCGTACGATTTTGTGCCGATATGAATGATACATGTGCCTTCAATAACAAAAAAACTCTCCAGTTCTTTTGTGTGTACTTCTTCAGGTGTTTTACCTTTTACCCACACAATTGCAGTTGAGCAAGTTGCGGTATGTCCAATTATTTTCAGGTAAATGTCAGCAGAGTCCTGGGAAGGGCTCATGTCAGGCCGGTTCAACCACTCGTTAAAATCATCAATTTTACTGGTTTCTGAGAGGACTGGTGGAAAGGTCATTGGCTCACCATTTTGTAATCGCTCTATATAATCAATGGTGGCCAGTAATTCGGGCTTAATTATTTCAGGTGGCGTAATGGAATTCGCTATAGCATTTCTTTCGAGCAGGATGCAAAATTCAGTTATTGCTGTTCGTATTGCCGGGTGCTGGGTTGACAATGCTTCTATCTCAACAATTTCATCAGGTAAAGCAAGGCCTAACACATACTTTTCAATCATACCTGAGGCAATATATTCTCCTAAATCTGTCATGCTTTTCTTAAATAACCTGTAACAATGCCCAAACAAACCTTTAACGAACCTTAATCAATATTATTTTGATCGTTTATCATTTTGATCGTTGCAAGATATACTGTTTTAGCATCAGTAAGGTTTTAGAGTTTTACTAAAAATCTCTAAATCAAGTGCTTCAAGGCTTTCAGTTCAGTTCAATCTCAATCTTTCATACAAAACCCGAAAGCTACTTACCTCTAATATGTATAAATAATATATAATATGTACATTTACTATTTCATCTGAGACACTCTTTGATTTGTTAGCCAGGGCAAACACATCTACTTAATTTTTTCTTTTTGCTTTGCCTTTGGGAACAACTCGTGGGTAGAAAATATTACATTCAAAACACAAGGCGTTCCGATGGGAACTCTTTATGCTTTTTTGAAACATTTCTACCTACCAATATTCCCTATCGGGACTATAAAGACATTAATTCAATCCCTGTTTAAATATCAAAGGCGAAAAATTTAGATGCGTCTGCCCTGATTTGCCGGTAAAATATAGATGGAGAAATAAGATGTGGCAGGAAAATTTTGACAGATGTAGTTTCAGTAAGGGGTATAAACAAAAAAGGTTATCCGGGGTTAAAAATCACCGCGGATAACTTTTAAAAAAAATGATGTATTCCTGCTGCTTAGTTGCAATGTCCCAGCGCATACCAAATAACAATAAAAATTAAAATGGTACTAAAACAACCACCACCTAATTTTTTTGCGCCATAACCTGCAATAAGTCCTCTGAAAATATTATTCATGTGTTGAGTTTTTGTAAGGATGTTTTTAAAAAACTGTGCCATCCAAATATAATAGCCAACGAGTTATAATTAATGGCTATGCTAATCTCAGTTGCTGCTTTAACGTGTTTTCAAGTGGTTTATACTAAGAATTTCGCCTATTTTTTTATTAATTTGTCCATACCTCTTAAGGCAAAATTTTTATAGTGCAGTAGGAAGAAACCATTCACCAAATATTTATTGATGAGCACAAGATTTGGACATCAAACATTAATCGTGGAAAAAATGAAATGTAGCGGTCTGTTTGCAATATTAATCATAGCATGTACTGTTTTGGATACTTCGGCACAAACAACCATCTTAAACAATTCTTCCAACTACCCTAACCCCGTTGTGATAGCAGGAAAAAAATATGAACGAAGTGCATTCCATAATTTTTTATGGGGTAAACATTACCGCAAAGAATGGACTACACCGGTAAAGATAAAAGCTGTACATCTTGATACACTAATGGGTGGTTTAACTCCATTTAAAAAAGGAGGGGGGCGCCAGACCAAAACACTGCGGTTAAAAGACAAAGATGGCAAAGAGTATGTAATGCGTTCTATTGATAAAACCTACACCAAAGCATTGCCGCCCGTTTTCCAGGGTACGTTTGTAGAGGCGGTGGCCAACGACCAGGTATCCATTGCACATCCGTATAGTTCCATAACAGTTCCTATGCTGGCTGAAGCTGCCGGTGTTTATCATACCAATCCACAAATTGTTTTCTTACCCGATCAAACTGCTTTAGATACATTCAGAACGGACTTTAAAGACCAATTGTATCTTTTTGAAGAAAGGGCTGATGGCTTCCAGGGTGATGCAGACAATTTTGGAAATTCTGAAGATATAGATGGTACAGAGAAGATGCTTAAAAAAATAAAGGAAGAAAACGACCATAGGGTAGACCAGGTTTCATTTATAAGAGCACGGCTTTTTGATATGTTTTTAAGCGACTGGGGCCGGCATGAAGATCAATGGAGATGGGCAACTTTTGAAGAAAATGGTAACAAGGTTTACAGACCCATACCACGCGACAGGGACCAGGCCTTTACAAAATTTGATGGGCTTATGGTTGGTGTGGGTACTAAAGCAGGAAACCTTGCCTACCTGCAATCTGTTGACTATACTATCAAAAATATAAGAGGCTATAATTTTCAGGCACGGCACCTCGACAGGCTTTTGGCAAATGAACCATCTTTAGAAGTTTGGATCAGCATAGCAAAAGATTTGCAGCAACGGCTTACAGATAACCTCATTACCGAATCAATGAAAATGCTACCTCCCGAAGTGTACAATTTTTCAGGACCAGAGCTTACCCGCATGCTCATTTCTAGAAGAGATAAGCTGGTAGATTTCGCCAGGGAGTATTATGCCATTCTTGCTAAAGAAGTAGATATAACCGGTTCCGAAAACAAAGAACAGTTTGAAGTAACCGGAATGGGTGCAGATACTAAAGTG
>JBBQVY010000154.1:0-11899 GCA_038211085.1 Chitinophagales bacterium
AACCCTCTACCCTCACACCCTACTTCGCCACCTCAATCTTCACCTTCTTATTCTTTATTTTTTCGTTCTTAATTAACTGCAACGCACCACCCATTTTAGTCTTACGAATAGCTACAAAGGCAAAAAAATCTTTTACTTCTATCAGCCCAATATCCTCCTTCTTAAGCTCACCTTTATTGGTTAAAAAGCCAACAATGTCCACTTTATTTACTTTGTCTTTTTTACCTGCAGCAATAAATAAGGTTGACCACTTTGGCTTCTCCGGAAGTTCGGAGTGTTCGGGTAATTCAATGTTTGTTACAGGTGTTTGTATGTAGGCCGGCATCTTTTCATCATCCGATAAAATAAGAATGGCTGTACCACTTGCATCCATACGTGCTGTGCGGCCATTGCGGTGAGTAAAGGCATCTTCGGTATGTGGCAGGTGGTAGTGTATAATGTACCTGATGTTTGGGATGTCCAGTCCGCGACTGGCCAGGTCTGTAGTCACCAATACGTTTACCGTACCATTTCTAAACTTACACAAAGCACTATCGCGTTCCTGTTGCTCCATGGCTCCATGATAAAACTCGTTTATAATACCCTTTTGTGTTAACAGGGCACTGGTACGTTCAACTGATTCTCGGTGGTTACAAAATATAATTGTTGAGCGGTTGCCCAGGTAGCAAACCAGTCTAAACAAAGCGTTCAGCTTATCGCGGTCATCAGACTGAAGCACCTGTATTGCCAGGCCTTCAATCACAGCATTTTCATCAATAAAGCTCAGTTTAACGGGTTCTTTTAACCCAATAAAAGCTGGTATCTCCGTTGCCTCAGTGGCCGAGGTAAGCATCTTCTTTTTAAGGTTAGGTAACGAGCAGATAATGAACTTCATTTCTTCTTCAAAACCCAGCTCAAGGCTTTTATCAAACTCATCCAATACCAGCCATTCAATAGCTGTAACGGTTATGTTGCCACGCCGTATGTGATCGGCCAGCCTGCCCGGTGTGCCTACTATAATTGCGGGGGCCTCAATTAAATTATTCTCTTCGGTTTCTCTTAAATGCCCGCCATAGCAGCAGGTAATTTTAAAGCCAGAGCCCATTTGTTTAAACACCTTTTCTATTTGCAAAGCCAGCTCACGTGAGGGCACAATTATAAGTGCCTGTGTTTCCTTTTTGTCTTTTTGAAGCCAGTTTATAATGGGTAATAAAAAAGCAATGGTTTTACCCGAGCCGGTTGCCGACAGCAAAACCAATTCATCATTATTTGCCATGCTGTCAATAGCAGCTTCCTGCATGGGGTTAAGCGCATCAATACGTAAATTGGTAAGGGCCTGTTCTGTTAAATTGTTCTGTTCCATAGCGGTAAAAGTACATCGTTTACTTTTGGTGAATAATTGCTTAACAACTTGCACAATAAGGAACCGGCTCTCTAAAGATTATCCCTTGTGGTATGCTCCTACAAAATAGTAAAGAGTCAATACAAGGTTCACTTCCTGCATTTGGCCCCTATCAGCACAACCATACTTACTAATTTTTGTTAATCTCAAGCAAATAACACAAATGAAAAATATTGTAGTGGTTGGAGGAACAAAGGGTATAGGCAAACAATTGGTGGAAGCATTGGCAGGGTACAACAGGTATATTATTGCCCGCAGCCAGGATGATCTTACAGTAAATGAACAAACAATATTTTTGCCCGGAGATGTTACGGCACCAAATATTGACATTTCAGGTTTGCCCGAAGTAATTGACGGGGTGGTTTATTGCCCCGGCAGCATCAACTTAAAACCTTTTCACCGCTTAACGGAGGCTGATTTTTTAAACGACTGGCAGGTGAATTTCATGGGTGCAGTAAAAATTATTCAGCAATTATTGCCTGCACTTAAAAAGGCGGAAACGCCGTCCATCGTGCTTTTTAGTACGGTGGCAGTGCAAACAGGTATGCCTTTTCACGCCAGTATTGCTGCAGCCAAAGGTGCTGTTGAAGGCCTCACCCGTTCACTTGCTGCTGAGTTGTCACCAAAAATCAGGGTCAATTGTATTGCGCCTTCATTGGTGCAAACTTCGCTTGCTGAAAAGCTGACAAATACCCCCGAAAAAATTGAGGCTGGTGGTAAACGCCATGCCTTACAACGCATTGGGCAACCAAACGATATTGCCGCCATGGCCGAATTTTTATTGAGTGATAAAGCGGCATGGATAACCGGCCAGGTGTTGCATATAGATGGCGGTATGTCTACCTTAAAAGTCTGATATGAAAATTTTGCTTACCGGTGCTACCGGTTATATTGCCCAGCGTTTGTTACCTGTATTATTACAAGCTGGTCACGAAGTAGTTTGTTGCGTACGAGATAAAAACCGGTACTCCATAGAACAATTTGCTGGTCAAAAAGTAAGTGTGGTAGAGGTAAACTTTTTAGAAGAATCTACCCTGGCCAACCTGCCTGCGGATATTGATGCGGCTTACTACCTCATCCACTCTATGAGTACCAGCGGGCAGGATTTTGAACAACTCGAACAAACCTCTGCTCAAAATTTTAAAGCAGGTATCGAACGTACTGCAGCCAAACAGGTTATTTATTTAAGCGGCATTGTCAACAACGACCATCTTTCCAAACACCTTATCTCCCGTAAAAATGTTGAAAAAATATTAGGAACCGGCAAGTTTGCCCTAACCACTTTACGGGCCGGCATTATTGTGGGTTCGGGCAGTGCGTCCTTCGAAATTATTCGTGACCTGGTTGAAAAACTACCGGTCATGATTGCACCTAAGTGGCTGCATACAAAATCGCAACCCATTGCCATACGTAATGTGGTGGAGTTTTTAGTGGGTGTTTTGGCAAAGCCCGAAGTTTATAATAAAAGCTACGACATAGGCGGACCAGAGATATTGAGTTATAAAGAAATGCTGTTACGTTTTGCAAAAGCGCGTGGGTTGAAACGAAAGATTATTGTAGTGCCGATTATGACACCAAAGCTTTCCAGCTACTGGCTGTACTTTGTTACTTCCACCAGTTATACGCTGGCAAAAAACCTGGTTGAAAGCATGAAAGTAGAGGTGATATGCCAACCAAATAATTTAAGAGAATTATTAAACATCCGCCTGGTTGGGTACGATGAAGCCATTGACCTTGCATTTGATAAAATTGAACAAAATCAGGTTGTTTCAAGTTGGAAGGATGCCCTAACCAGCAACACCTTGTACCACGGTATTTCTAAACATATAGAAATACCCACCAATGGTTGTTTTAAGGATTACCGCTGTATTAAAGTAAGCAACACGCCAGAGGTACTTAAAAAAATATGGTCTATTGGTGGCTCCACCGGCTGGTATTATGGCAACTGGATGTGGGCGGTGCGTGGGGCATTGGATAAGATGGCGGGCGGGGTAGGTCTGCGCCGTGGCCGTAAAAGTCTTACCGAATTATACAATGGCGACTCCCTCGACTTTTGGCGGGTGCTCCTTGCTGATAAAAAGGAAAGAAGGCTGTTACTCTATGCCGAAATGAAACTACCCGGTGAAGCATGGCTGGAATTTAAAATAGATGATAAAGATGTGTTACATCAAACGGCCACCTTTCGTCCGCTGGGTTTGCTGGGCAGGTTATACTGGTATGCCGTGCTGCCTTTTCATGGCTTTATATTTAAGGGTATGATCCGCAATATTGCCAAAGCAACTTAGATGGGGGAAGCTTACTTATTAAGATTTTTTTACTCCGGCATTTGTTCAATATGCACCTCCGGTTGCTGCCTGCCCCGCCAAATTTGCGGGGTCGCAGTCCGTTCGTCTTTATAGCATTGGGCGACAGGTAGCTTCCAGGTAGTAGAACTGTATAAGTAAGCATTCAGCAGAACAGTTAAGACTAAATCAATGTCGTTTAATTAAGGAGAAGCTAAGTTCATAGAAACCGTCATGCTGAATTTATTTTAGCATCCCCTGCACGTCATCTAACATTATCCTGTAAATCCTGATCCGCCGACCGTAGGACAGGATGACAACATCTTAGGTAAACGACATTGTAATATGAAACCTTTATTTTGTATGAACGTAATTGTTTATTATTAACGATAGCAAGGCGAAAATTTAAAAAATATTTATGCCTGAACAACAAAACATAGAATACAAACAAAGCTGGCAAGATGACCACCTAAAATGGATTGGTGGTTTTGCAAATGCACAGGGCGGCGTAATATTCATTGGCAAAGACGATAATGGCAAAGTGGTTGGAGTAAGCGATTACAAAAAATTGATGGATGAAATACCCAACAAAGTGAAAGACCTGATGGGTATTTTGGTTGATGTAAACCTGCATGATGAAAAAGGCTTGTACTACATTGAAATAATTACGCAGCCTTATGCAGTTCCTATTTCTTTGCGAGGCAGATATTACTACAGGAGTGGCAGCACTAAACAGGAATTGATTGGTACAGCTTTAACCGATTATTTGCTTCGAAAAAGCGGTAAAACATGGGATGAAGTAACGGAACCCTCTGCAACTCCTGATGATATTGATGGCAGCAGTTTAAAGTCTTATATAACAGCATCTCTTTACGCAGGCAGGATTACAGATGCAGAAGGTTTAAGCAAAGCAGATTTACTTGCCAAACTAAGGTTGACAGATGATAACGGAAATATAAAAAGAGCAGCCATCGTTTTGTTTGGAATGAATCCGGCAAAGTTTTACAACAATTGCGTGGTAAAAATTGGTCGCTTTGGAAAAGACAGTAGCGACTTAAGGTTTTAGGAAGTAGTGGAAGGCAATATCATTCACATATTGAAAGAAGTTTCCGAACTATTAAACCGGAAGTTCTTCATACGGAAAATTTCATTTGAAGGAATGCAAAGAATTGAGAGAGGTGAATATCCGGTTGCTGCACTTCGTGAAATGTTGCTCAATGCATTGGTACATAGAAATTATTTAGGTTCATCAGTGGTACAGATGCGTATGTTCGATAACCATATTAATATTTGGAACGAAGGAAAATTACCTGATGGAATAAGTCTTGACTCACTCAAACGCCAGCATCCATCACGGCCAGGAAATTTATTAATAGCCGATGTTTGTTTTAAAGGCGGCTATATTGATGCATGGGGAAGTGGCACATTAAAAATTATCAGCACCTGTAGAGAAGCCGGATTGCCCGACCCTGAAATTATTGAACAGGACGGGGGTATGTTGGTAACGCTGTTTAAAAACAAGTTTAGCAAAGAACAGTTACTAAAAATAGGATTGAATGAGCGGCAGATAAAAGCGGTGCAATTTGTGTTAGAAAATGAGAGTATTAAGAGTGCAAAATACCAAGAAATAAATGCTGTAGGACGAACAATTGCTGCGGAAGACTTAAAAAACTTAGTTGATTTAAGGACCTTAATCAAGATAGGAGAGAAAGGCCGGGGAATTAAATATGTTCTCAAGACAAATGACCGCTAAATGACCGTAATGACCGGAAAATGGCCGCTAATTGACTGCGTAAACGGTAATTGGCCAGTCCTTTCAAGGAAAGAAGCAATTGATGCAGGGGAAGCGGTACTAAAAAAATTTTCGACACCTGTATCGACACCGGATTGCCTTACTTGAAATTATTGAACAGGACGGCGGTATTTTAGTAACACTGTTTAAAACCAAGTTTAGCATAGAACAGTTACAAAAATTAGGATTAAATGAGAGACAAGTAAAAGCTGTTGTGTATATGTTGGAGAAAGAAAAAATTACAAATAAAAATTACCAATTTTATATGAATGCTCTAGAAATTCGGCCAGCAAAGACCTATCTGACCTGGTGCAAAGGGGGTTGTTTTTATCAAATAATGTTAAGGGTGCAGGAGCATTTTATCAACTGAAATAATTGCATATTAATTGCACAAATTGCACATTGATAGCATAGCCATTGCACAAATGATATTCTGGTCGGCTCACAATAGGCTCATCAGTAAATGGGCAAAGTTCTAATTGCTACTAACCCAGCTATTCAATGAAATTACTTATAATTGACTCAATTGAACAAGCATGAAAAATTAGGAACCTTTGGAGCAGGAATATCCTATAAATTGATAGGGAAACAATAGAGAAATGGAGCAATAAAAGGGCAACAATTGGGTAAAGGAATCAGGTCAAGTGACGATTATGGACAATAACTTATTGGCCAAATTGACCGGAATGACCGGTCAATGGCCGCTAATTGACCAGGTTAACGCTTAGTGTCTTAGTGTCCATTCTTTCAAGGTGAAAAACGATGAATTCGAACTCCCTTAAATAAGATACAAATTTTCAAATTTGGGGCTTAATGCAAATAGATGATGTATTTGCCAATCGAAGGGAAAAAACTGGCAAAGCCCCTACATGGCTGCTTTACCAGACAATCGCAGCAAGCTATTAAGGCAAAAAGATAAGAATGCCCTGGAAACTATATTTGCCTCTGTACAAATACCCATCGAAGTTTGGGCCTATGGCAGCAGGGTAAGCGGAGGTGCTCATTCCGGCAGCGATCTTGATCTGGTGATACGCAGTGCCGATCTTACTCCGCTTCCTCCTGCAATATTTAATGAAGTTTATTGGAAAATTAAAGACAGCAACATTCCAATATTGGTTGACTTGTTTGACGGGCCCGTTTATATGAAACCTTTCATAAAAATATCAATCAACAGTATGAAGTACTTTTTAGCAATATTAATTCTAATACTAAAACATCTGTAGCGGCATCCTGACCAATGGCTAATCAGCCTCGTAAAATTCTCTAAGAGATCTAAAGTACGTGTCATCCCAACCCTCTACAATTTCTTCATAGGCTTCGTCGGGTATGTTGGTGTGCTTTAGTTCAACGGAGGTGCCCTGTTTGTGCGGATGCAGTTTTATAGTTACGATTGACTCTTCTTCCTGCTCACCAAAATACCATTGCTGCACAATTTTTTTACCTTCTTCAAACTCAATATTGCGGCCGGTAATGCTTTCTTCCCACAGCGAAAATTCGCTACCAGGTTCGGTGCTCATTTCAGCTACTTCGCCTGTCCATAAACGCAAAGTTTCTGGTTTGGTAAGCGCCAGGTAAACATCTTCCGGCTGAGCAGGGATGATGTAATATTTTTTATAATCTTTCATGCGTAATATAGAAATGTAAGCTGGCAAATCTAAAGCTATTGCCTGTAATACTTACTTAAATGGTTCTTCGTTCATTCTAAAATCATCGGTAATATTCTTACCACGGGAAGCAAAACAATCATAACCAATAACAATCGTAATAGGATGCTATAATGTTGAGAATGCTTTAATATTTACCATTACCTTTTAAACGTTTTAGTGCAGGGAGCCGTATATAAAAAGCAAAAATGAAACCTTAATATTTGTATAAGATGTAAAGGTTAAGCATGGTACTTGTTATATAAATTTTTAAGTTTGAAATGACAACAATATAATAGGTTGCCTTGCGTTACTTACTTCTCAACGTAGAACATCAGCCTGGTTTCTTAAAATTAAAAACACTTATCGTTGTTGCATATCTTAAACATACAACCCATATTTTTTTTACAAGGTTCAAAAATTTCAAAGGCATGGAAGTATTACATCCTAACTATGGATTATCCAAAAGCAAAAAAGAAGGCTATACAGACGAAAGTTTTATAAACCCTTTGCCCCGTGCCGTTATTCGCAATAACAGCTATGTAATGCTTGATGGCGAGTGGAATTTTTCTATTGATCCTGATGATAGGGGGATGAAAGAATATTGGTTCCTCGGTCACAAATACGAGAGCAAGGCACAATGGCCTGGCAGCATAGAAGATCACATGGCTAACAGCAGCCAGGAAGAAAAAAAATGGCAGGATAAAATAGTTGCCTGGTACGAGCGGGAGTTTCCTTTACCCCAGTTGGATAGTAACAATGGGGCTGCCCACGAAATGATACAGTTAACTTTTGGTGCCTGTGGTTACGAAACACGTGTGTGGCTAAATGGTCAACTGCTTGAAACAGTTGAAGGCGAACCCAGGCACTTTGGCGAATACACTTCTTTTTCATATGAATTAAACGAAAAATTACTTCAGCCAGTAAACAGGTTAACCGTACGCATTACAGACACCATGGATGCCGACATTCCACGGGGCAAGCAAGAGAGTATTGTATATAAAAGAGGAGGAATTTGGTACCAGACCTATAGTGGCGCAGTACGTAGTGTGTGGCTCGAAAGTGTTGAACGAAACCGCCTTAGGTCGAGGGTTGGGGTAGTTAGTATTGTTGAAGACAACCTGGTTAGGTTTAACTTAACTACCCGCATACACGATGCAGGAAAATATATCATCCGCCTAAAAGTTTACAACCGTAAACAAATTAACAATACTCCCATAGCCACTGACGATTTTGAGCTGGATCTTGAAGCGGGTCAAAAGCAGCAGCGCCTGGTAATTGCTATACCAGATGCTATATTATGGTCGCCCGACGAACCACATTTGTATGTTTTAATTGCAGAATTAATAGATTCAAACGGTCACGCTGCAGCTATAGAAACGCATTTTGGCTTGCGTAAAATTGAATCAAGGGGTTGTTGCATCTACTTAAATAATAAGGCTATATACCTTGATGGTATTTTGTACCAGCCCGGCAATGCTACCTACGAGCAGGTAGAAAAACACATGCATGCTATGAAGGAACTTGGCTGCAACCTGGTTCGGATACACATTGCCGGGGTAGACCCACGCATATTTAACCTGGCCGATAAAATGGGAATGCTGTTATGGGTTGAAGTGCCCAGCCCACACAGCTCAAACTTCAAAAGCCGCGAAAACCATCGCGAAGAATTACTGCGCATGCTGGCCTTGATAGAAACCCATCCATCGGTAGTAATATGGAGTTTATACAACGAAGACTGGGGCGCCCAGGATATTGCCACCAACCCTGACACCCGCAAATATATCATGGACATGTACCATTACATGCAGATCTACCATCCACAGTTTTTGGTGGTTGATAACGATGGATGGCAACATATTTCTTATGAAGGAAGATTGAAATCTGACATACTTACCGCCCACTTATACACGCCTGAACTGGAACGATGGAAACAAGTGCTCGATGACCTTACTGCAGGAAAATTAACCGGCGTTGCAGCATTTCCTTTGGTGGTAGGTGATCCGTTTTTCTATCGCCGCCAACTACCATTGATAGTTAGCGAATGGGGTGGTTTTGGGTTTCCGGATTATGGCGGACCAAAAGATGATGAAGAGAGAGCAGTAGTTATAAAACAGTTTAAGGAAGAATTGAGAAAACGACCTCTTGCCGGAGACGTATATACCCAGGCAACCAATATTGAAGATGAACGAAACGGACTGATAGATTTTGAGACAGGTGCATTAAAAGTACCTGCGGGTTTGTTGAAGACCCGTGTTGAAAACGAGTTTTGTACAAAGCAGGATAAACATTGATGTAGCAATCTTCAACTACATAACCTGTTGGCAGAATTAATTTTTCGAAGCCCCAGCGGGGGCGATATTTTTTAAAGACCGTTCCAAAACTTTAAAGTCAAAAAAATAAAACCTTTTTGAAACATCCATAATTACTTATTCCGCCAATTGTTTAAATAGTATTTAATCGTTATAGCACCGGGAACAAATTGCCGGTGCTTTTTTATGCCCTTCTATAAATGCGATTATTTCAAATATTATTTGCATTCAATTACCGAAAAACCCGTTCTCTCCTTTGCTTTATCCATAACTTCCCCTCTTCATTATTTTTTTAATTAACACTTACTCATGAAGAAAATTCTCTGGTTTTTGTGTGGCCTTTGGGCGGCACAGGTAGCCTTAGCGCAGGAAACTTTTCCGGTAAACGGAGTAGCCGATAAGCGGGAGGGCTGTTATGCATTTACTAATGCAACAATTGTAAAGGATGGGCAAACAACATTAACCAATGCAACGTTGGTTATTAGAGATGGTAAAATTGTAGCCGTTGGCAGCAACGCTGCCGTACCTAAAGATGCCATAGTTATTGATTGTAAAAACAAATACATCTACCCGTCTTTTATTGATGCTTACAGCGACTACGGTATTACTGCTCCACAACGTACCGCCGGTGCTTTCAATTTTAGTGCACCTGCCCAGTTAACTTCTACACAAAAAGGCCCCTATGGCTGGAACCAGGCATTGCAAACTGATGTAGATGCATACTCAATTTTTAATGTGGACGATGCAAAGGCAAAACCTTTTAGAGAGATGGGCTTTGGTTCTGTCTTGGTTCACCAGAAAGATGGTATTGCACGGGGTACGGGCACCATAGTAACACTGGCCAATAAAAGAGAAAACCTGGTGGTGTTGAAGGAAAAAGCTACAGCTCATTACTCATTAACCAAGGGCTCTTCTACTCAAAGCTACCCCGGCAGTTTAATGGGTGTTATTGCCTTGCTGCGTCAAACTTATATTGATGGGCAGTGGTATAAAAGTAAACCTGCTACCGAAGGCAGCAACCTAACCTTACAAGCATGGAACGACAACCAAAGCCTGCCCCAGGTATTTGATGCCAATGATAAATGGAATGATCTTCGTGCAGATAAAATAGGCGATGAGTTTGGCGTACAATACATTATTAAAGGAGGAGGCAACGAGTACCAGCGCATAAAGGATATAGCGGCTACCAAAGCTCCTTTCATCCTCACCCTTAATTACCCCGAAGCAATGGATGTGGAAGATGCCAATGATGCCCGCTTTGTATCGCTGGCCGATATGAAACATTGGGAGCTGGCACCAACCAACCCTGCGGCTTTCGAAAAAGCCAACATCACTTTCTGCTTATCAACTGCAGATTTACACGATCCCAAAACCTTTATGACCAATTTACGTAAGGCTATTGAGTATGGTTTATCGGAGAGCAAAGCCTTTGATGCTTTAACCAAAACCCCGGCTACCCTCTTAGGTATTTATGACAAAACAGGAAGCATCGAAGCGGGTAAAATTGCCAATTTCCTTATCACTTCAGGTCCCGTTTTTAAGGAGAAAACCAACATTCTTCAAAACTGGATACAAGGCGAAAAGTATGGGGTAAAAGATGATCTATGGAGCGATGTAAAAGGAGTATACAACCTGGCTATCAGGCAGGGAATTACACCCGCCAATTATACTATGACTGTAAAAAGTGCTACATCCGCAAGCCTTGCTGGTAAAGATACCATCCCCGTTAAATTGGCTTACGATGGCAAAATAGTAAAGATGAGTTTTGTAGCCGGTGGCAAAAAGTCAAAAAGCGGTTCTTTTAGATTAAGCGGTGTGGCCAATGGCGATACATGGACGGGTAATGGTGAAGATTCTGCTGGTAATAAACTTACCTGGACAGCAACATTTGTGAGGTCAATACCTGATACTTCCATGCTGGCAAAAGACAGTGCTAAAAATAAAATGCCATTGAACCTTGGCAAGATTACGTATCCCTTTAACGGTTATGGTAACGAACAGGTGCCTAAACAAGAAGACATCTTAATAAAAAATGCCACAGTTTGGACCAACGAAAAAGAGGGAGTATTAGAAAATGCAGATGTATTGGTTAGAAATGGTAAGATTGTAGAAGTAGGAAAAAATGTTTCCAGCAGGTCTGCCAAAGTTATTGATGGTACAGGCAAATACTTAACCCCAGGTATCATCGACGAGCACTCGCATATTGCAGCAGCATCTATAAACGAGGGCGGACAGTCTGTTACTTCAGAAGTTAGAATTGCCGATAATCTTGAGCCGGAAGATATAGAGATCTATCGCCAGTTGAGCGGGGGTGTAACCACATCGCACATATTGCACGGTTCTGCAAACACCATTGGTGGTCAAACCCAGTTAATAAAATTGCGCTGGGGTGTAAATGCCGAAGAATTAAAATTTGCTGGTGCAGATGGTTTTATAAAGTTTGCCCTGGGCGAGAATGTTAAACGTACTACCAGCAGCAGCAACAACCG
>JBBQVY010000155.1:0-11801 GCA_038211085.1 Chitinophagales bacterium
TGATCTGCTTATTGATGGAGAGACCACGCCGTCTGGCGTTCTAGACTTATCGCGTATAACTCGAACTGGAAAATATGTTTTAGTTCCTTCGATAGAACAAAAAAAAATGGATACCACTTATGCTGGTAGAATAAGATTTAGTAAACCTTTTAGAAAGAGAGATCAAGCTATCATTATTTTTTCAGTTTGGGATTCCCAAAAGGCTGGGCATTCTGTTGCTTATTTTCTTAAAAATGATGATAGAAAGTGGAGGATTTTAAAAAAAATTGAATTGGAGCGGTGGTAATTGAGTAATACGTTCTATGTAAGGGCAAATTGCTTCTTCGTTCCTCCTGCCAATAAAGAGATTGCTTCGTACCTAGTAAGTCATATTTCAGGCAACCACATTGTGAAAGGGACCACTCATGAGCTAAAATAGCATATCAAATTTTGTTTAAAGCCTGTAGGGCATTCAGTCTTGCTTGTATCTGGTGTAATTACATTACTCGCAAAAACAGAGCGGAGAAAGTTACGCGGAGTAAGTAAATAATGTGGCTGTACTTTTATTATGCTGCCTTAACATCCATGGCTAACACGTTCCGTAGCTCACTTTGTAAAAAGCCTTTTAAACATAAATCTTCATCAAGCTGCGACCAATGAATACCGGCACCGTTTGCTATCAATTCAAAATTATTTAGTTGGTCGGGAGACGCTTTTTGCAGGCGGGGATAGGTAGATATTTTTTGGCGTAGGATTGCTTTGGTGTTAAGAATAATGAGCATTAGATCTAAATCTTTATGAAAATCTACAGCCTGTATTTTAAAACCTTCTTCAAAAATTAAGTGCTCTAGTGAATCGAATTTATTTTGAAAAGTATTCATACCACTTAGTTTTAAAATCTTGCTAATGGGTTTCAATAATTTTTAAGATGTCTTTTTCTTCTCCGTTTTACTTACAACTGCGCCGTCAAATGATTGTAATCCTCCAACACAGCATATAAAAAATCCCTGGCTTCAAAGTGCTTGCTTTTAATGTTAAGAACCGTTTCAATTTTTTCTTTTGCCTGGTGAAGCAGGGATAAATTTCCACTGCGTTTAACGCTGTTCAGTACTTCCTTTATCAATTGTATATCGCGGTCTTTCAGGTTAATTACTTCGGGATAGGTAACCACATATTCGGTTTCGGATGTTGGTTGATACCACGTGTCGGTAAAGTGCGTACGGGGTTTGGTTTTAACCAGTACGGTGCCTGCTACCAGATCGCCCAGGCGTTGTTTTTTTTGCGAAGCTGCCACCATAATTACCGCTACAAGACTACCAGACATAGAAAAATCAACCAGCCTAAAAACCCAGCGCAACAAGTATTGGCTCAGCGATGGCTGGGCTCCATTTAGGCTAATCACTTTTATCCCCATTACTTTCTTTCCTACGCTTTGTCCATTCAAAAAAATCTCAGACAATAAATCATACAAAACAACAGGCAAAATAATGATGATGATGATCCAGCCATTGTTATTAAAAAACTGGTCAACATTTCCAAAACCTATTAATAACAGCAATGCAATTATGTAACCTGCAATTACCAGCCAGTCTAATATTCTCCCAATAATTCGGTCGCCCAGGCTGGCAAGGTCATAATCCAGTTCTATGTTTTGGGTGGTTACAATGCTTATAGTGTTCATGTGCGCAAATATGTATTAAACAATGGTAAGGAGGAAAAAGTAAATGTAAAAAAGAAGAAGGTGAGTGGTGAGTGGTGAGACGGGAAACGGGAAACGGGAGACGTGAAACGGAAAACATGAGTAAATGGGCTGCCAATGAAGTAGCCAGCACAGAGAGGAATATTTGAATTTGCCAATTTTAAAATTTACTTTTTCCTTAATAGTTGTCGATGCAACTTTTATTGATTTATCGCTACATTTGATAACCTAAAAATGATTGTTATGCAGGAAGCTTATATAGTAGCAGGTTATCGCACTGCCGTTACAAAAAGTAAAAGAGGTGCCTTTAGATTTACCCGTCCCGACGAACTGGCGGTGGAAGTAATCAAGGGGTTAATGGCTTCCGTACCCAACCTGGAAGCAAGCAGGGTAGATGATGTAATTGTAGGTAATGCGGTACCTGAAGCCGAGCAAGGTTTGCAGGTAGGACGCATTATTGCAGCCAGGGCTCTGGGTTTTGAAGTACCGGGCATGACGGTTAACCGTTATTGTGCCAGTGGTCTTGAAACAATTGCTATAGCTACTGCTAAAATAAGAATGGGTATGGCTGATTGTATTGTAGCAGGTGGTACCGAAAGCATGACCATGGTACCAACAGCAGGCTGGAAAACGGTGCCCGCTTATTCCATTGCCAGCGATGAGCCCGACTATTATTTGAACATGGGTTTAACAGCCGAGGCCGTAGCCAAAGAATATAACGTTAACCGTCAGGACCAGGACGCATTCAGCTACAACAGCCATCAAAAGGCTATCAATGCCATACAATCCGGTTACTTTAAAGAGGGCATTCTGCCCATAAATGTTGAGCAGGTATACCTGGACGAAGCAGGCAAAAAGAAGACGAAAAATTATGTGGTGGATACAGATGAAGGTCCACGTGCAGATACCAGTATAGAAGCGCTTGCCAAACTAAAACCAGCATTTGCAGCAGGCGGCGTTATAACCGCAGGCAACTCGTCGCAAACCAGTGATGGTGCAAGTTTTGTTTTGGTAATGAGTGAAAGAATGGTGAACGAGTTGGGACTGAAGCCTATTGGCAGGCTGGTAGCCTGTGTGAGTGCAGGTGTTCATCCGCGCATTATGGGTATTGGTCCTGTAGCTGCGGTACCCAAAGTTTTAAAGCAGGCGGGTATGAACCAGGCAGATATTGATTTGATTGAATTGAATGAAGCCTTTGCCTCTCAGGCTTTGGCGGTTATAAGAAAATTAGAATTGAACCCCGAGGTGGTTAATATAAATGGTGGTGCCATAGCATTAGGACATCCCCTTGGTTGTACCGGAAGCAAACTGACTGTTCAGATATTAAGTGATTTAAAAAGGCTGAATAAAAAATACGGAATGGTAACAGCCTGTGTGGGTGGCGGACAGGGTATTGCGGGTATTATTGAACGCATGTAGAAGAAAAGTTGACAGATGACAGGCAATAAGTTGTTGGAAGTTGGTTGTTGATTGTTGACAGAAAGAGGCGTTGGTGGTTGGTAGTAACAAATGAAAAATGAAAACACTTTGTGTCCCTCTGTGCCTTTGGGTCTTTGTGTTTCAAAAAAATAAGTGGTTTTTTGGAAAAGTTGTTAGATGGCAGTTGACAGAAAGAACGTTAATAGTTGGTGGTTGGTTAGTTTTGAGAAATAATTTATAATTGTCTTTACCAGCCCCGGATAATTTCCGGGGTTTAATTTTTAATAGAAATATACGCAGGCGACTTAACTATTTCAAGAGCAGGCTGTTGTTTTTTGACATTAAATATTCAATTATGCATGCAGTAGTATTAGAAGATAAGAATGAACCACTTGTTTGGAGGCAGGTTGAAAAACCTTTGCCAGGTGAGGGTGAGGTTTTGGTAAGGATTAAAGCAGCCGCTTTTAACCACCGCGACCTGTGGATACAAAAAGGTCAATATGCCGGGCTTCGTTACCCTATTATTTTAGGAAGCGATGGCAGTGGAGTTGTGGCTGAATTAGGCCCCGGTGTGCAGGCTGATTGGCTGGGCAAAGAAGTAATTATAAATCCGGGCATGAACTGGGGTGAAAACCCATCGTTCCATGGTCGCCATTTTAAAATATTGGGCCTGCCCGACAACGGGACCTTTGCTGATTATGTAAATGTGCCGGCTGAGTATCTCTACGAAAAGCCTGCTTATCTAAGTTTTGAAGAAGCGGCTTCCATACCTCTTGCAGGTCTTACAGCTTACCGGGCATTGTTTACCAGGGGGAAAATAACAAAGGGCAGCAGGATATTGATTACCGGGATAGGAGGTGGCGTTGCATTAATGGTTTTGAAAATGGCCCTTGCCATTGGTGCGGAGGTGTATGTTACCAGTGGCAGCGATGAAAAGATTGAAAAAGCCGTAGCACTCGGCGCAAAGCTGGGGGTAAATTATACGATTAGCGGTTGGTACAAATTGTTTCAGTCTGCGGTAGAAGGTTTTGATGTAATTATAGACAGTGCCGCAGGCGATGATTTCAAAAACTATGTAGAGCTTGCAAACCCTGGAGGCAGGATTGTTTTTTATGGCGGAACGCAAGGCCCAATCAGTACGCTCAATCCTCAAAAAATCTTTTGGAAACACTTGTCAATCCTCGGTACTACCATGGGTACACAGGAGGAATTTGCAGCTATGATTTCCTTATTTGAAAAGTACCAGATAAAACCAGTCATTGATGAGGTATTCAATATGCAAGATGCCGAAACCGCCATCAGAAGAATGGATGATTCGAAGCAGTTTGGAAAGATTGTTTTGAGAAATATTTACGAATAGTTTGCACTATTCTTTTTCGCGTGCCTTCGGCTCTGCTCAGGCAACGAAAGGCCACGGCAGCACCGGTGCCTTCGGCTCCGCTCAACCACCGGCGCCCTCGACACGTTGGGTGCCTGAGCGTAGCCGAAGGCAACCTGAACGTTGAGCGTAGTCGAAACCCAAATAGTTTAATTGCATGCAAATCTTTATTTTCCCTTCTTAAATATTTGCATGGAGAAAAAGCCAAAGCTTAACCTGTTCGACTTTACCATGATAGTGGTAAGCCTTGTTATTGGAATGGGCATTTTTAGAACACCCGCCAACGTAGCCCAGGCCGTACCCACGCCATTTATTTTTTTTGCCGCCTGGATTGCGGGTGGTCTTATAGCTTTATGCGGCGCCTTAACCTATGCCGAGATCGGTTCCCGCTTTCCTGTAGTCGGGGCTTACTACAAAATATTTGCTTCCTGCTATCATCCATCTGTTGCCTTTGCTATTAATTGCATCATACTTGTTTCAAACGCAGCCTCACTTGCTGGCGTTGCACTCATAGGTGCAGAATATATTACACAGGTAATTTTTCCCGGCCAGGCCGATGTACAGTTCATACAAATCCTTATTGCCATTTTATCCATAACCCTGTTTTACGGAGTAAATCTTTTGGGGTTAAAAATGAGTGCAAAAACACAAAATGTACTCACCATTATAAAAATTGCAATGGTACTGTTACTTATTTCACCACTCTTTTTTGCTACAGCAAGTACCCCAGTCGTGTTGCCAGAATTAACTTCAAATCCAACCTTGTCCCAATATTTAAAAGCCTTTGGTATAGGGCTGGTTGCCGTGTCGTTTACCTATGGTGGTTATCAGCAAACCATCAATTTTGGTGCTGACGTACAGGAGCCTCGCAAAAACACACCGCGGGGTATTTTCATTGGCATTTTTATCATTATCAGTTTATACCTGCTTATAAATTATGCTTACTTCAAAGTAATAGGATTTGAGAATTTGAAGAACGCCAAAGGTATTGCAGCCATCATGGCATCGCATGTGTTTGGCGATGCTGCGGGTCGCATATTATCCGTGCTGCTTTTTCTATCGGTACTGGCTTATGTAAATGTGTTACTCATGAGCAACCCGCGTGTTATGTATGCTATGAGCCAAGACAAAGTTTTACCTGCCATGTTCTTAAAAAAGAACATAAAAACCAATGTACTGGTCACATCACTAAGTGTATTTGCAGCTATGTGTGTTATAATAGTTTTTTGGGCCAAAGAGTTCGACGAAATTTTAAGTTTCACCATTTTTCTCGACTGCATAGGCATGGCCTTTTCTGCTGCCACTATTTTTATTTTGCGCAAACGCACGGCCGGCCAGGATGTAACAAATATTTACACCATTAAATTATATCCTTTGTTGCCGGTTGTTTTTATAGCAGCTTACATTTTTGTTGCTATCAGCATTGCATTCGATAAACCCAATACTGCACTCACTGCATTGGCAGTATTATTGGCGTTCATCATGTTGTATTTTGTAACTAATAGGGGCAATAAGAAACCAGTACTTGTCCAAAATGATAACACGGTAGATTTATGAAATGAAGGTTTGGTAACCGGCAGTTTTGCCTCCTTCACCATTCTTGCGGCTCCCCCGTCAGACTTGCGGGGTCTCACACTTGTACGGCAAAACATTACTCATCACAACACAATAACCATGGATCTATCATACATCATTAACGAGTTGGGCGAAGACCGGCAGGCATACTTTAATGCCGTGGCTCCACCAATTATGCAAACCAGCAATTTTGTTTTCAATACCGTAGATGATCTGCGAAAAGCTTTCGCCAACGAATACTCTACTTACCTGTACAGTCGGGGCTTGAACCCTACGGTGGACATGTTGCGCAACAAGCTGGCAGCCTTAGACGGTGCCGAAGACTGCCTGGTTTTTAACAGTGGAGCCGCCGCCATTTTTGCTGCAGTTCTGGCCAATGTTAAAGCAGGCGACCATATTGTGTCGGTGCGTAAACCTTACTCATGGGCACAACGAATGTTCGATATTATATTACCCCGGTTTAATGTAATCACCACGTATGTTGATGGAACACTGACCGCAAACTTCGCTTCAGCTATAAAATCCAACACCACCCTTATCTACCTTGAAACACCCAACAGTTGGGATTTTGCCATCCAGGATTTAGAAGAGGTCGCTTTGCTTGCCAGGCACCATAACATCATTACAATTTGCGATAACAGTTATTGTACGCCGCTTTACCAGCAACCCATTGCCCTGGGTATCGACATTTCCATTCAATCAGCCACCAAATACATCGGCGGTCATAGCGACACGGTAGCAGGAGTAGTTAGCGGAAGCAGTCAAATGATAGAGCGTATTTTTAACAGCGAATACATGAACATTGGCAGCGGTATACAACCCTTTAATGCATGGCTGCTTTTACGTGGACTAAGAACTCTTCCCCTGCGTTTGCAGGCTATTACCGAAACTACCAAGGTAATGGTTGCTTTTTTGCAACAGCACCCAATGGTAGAGCAGGTTATTTTTCCTTTCGATCCTGCTTTTCCACAATACAAATTGGCTAAAAAGCAAATGAAGGGCGCCTGTGGCTTACTCACTTTTATTTTAAAAACGCACAACATGCACGAAATTGAAAAATTCTGCAATGCATTACAACATATAAAAATGGCTGTTAGCTGGGGTGGCTACGAATCACTCATCATACCCCGTTGCGCCGGTCTTCAGCCAGGTGCTTTCGATTCCGGAGAACCACTAAACAGGAGTATTCGCCTTTATTTGGGTCTGGAGGAAGCAGAATATTTAATGGCTGACATCAACCAGGCGTTCAAGATTTAAAAAAAGGTATTAGCTTTCTATCCATTTTCTTTAACCGCTTGTCAAAGAATTTAGTTAGTTAGCGGTTTTTTTTTATCTTCCTTTTTTTAATGCTGTCATTCAGTAAAAAAACAGTAGTGATCTACAACCCTTCTATGAGCATTCGTTTCACTTTTTTACTTTTTTTACTTGTATCGCTTTCAGCAATTGGGCAAGAAAAATGGGATCTGCAAAAGGCTGTTGCTTTTGCCATGGCAAACAACATAACAGTTAAGCAGGCTCTTAACCAGGCGCAAATAAGTCTGTTAACTTATAACCAGGCAAAGTTGACAGCCTATCCCACTTTGGGGGGGTCTCTCAATAGCAGTTACCAGCATGGTCTAAACGAAAACCCTACTACAGGTACTTTGGAGAGTGCCAGCTTTTTATCAGGTAGTATAGGAGCCCAATCGCAATACACTATATTCAATTGGGGTGCCCGTAAATACAATATCGGTGCAGCCCAACTATATTTAGAAGCCGACAAGGCAGGCGTTGACAAAGCCCAAAATGATATTGCATTGCTGGTAGCAAATGCTTTTTTACAAGTCATGTTGCGTATGGAGCAGGTTCGCATTAGTGAGTCGGCCATACAATTGTCACAGGCGCAATTATCAAACACCCGTAAATTGGTAAATGCGGGCAGTCTGCCCGAATTAAATGCTTTGCAACAGGAAGGACAACTGGTAAAAGATTCCTCTGGTTTATTACAAAGTCAAAGCCTGGTGCAGGAGGGCCTCATCACCCTTAAGGCTTATATGAATATTGATATTGCCACTCCATTTACAATTGATGCACCAAATGTTAACACTATTCCTGTAGACAACCTGTTAGATCTTCAACCCGCTGATGTATATGCCCTGGCAGTAAATAACCAGCCATCCATCAAGCGCTTTAACCTGCAAACGGAAGCTGCAAAAAAACAGGTGTTGGCTGCAAGAGCAAATATGTATCCAACACTTTCAGCCTTTGGTGGGTTAAACTCCAGGTATATCAATTCAAAACTACCTTTGTTAATTGGCGTTCAAACAAGCCAGCCAACAGGTGCGTTTTTTGTTGATGGAAGTGGCAATAAGGTTAATGTTTTATCAGACAGGCCATTGTATGGTCAAAGATCAGTCGCTCTCTTCAGGCAATTTAATAACAACTTTGGTCAAAGCCTGGGACTGAATTTGCAGTTTCCCATTTTTAATGGAGGCACCAGTAAAACTCAATGGAAGAAAGCACAGATTAATGTTTTGCAAAGCGACCTACAAAACGAACAGGAAAAAATAAATCTTAAAAATAATATCTATACTGCTTATCAGCAGGCTTTTTCATCTTACCAAAAATACAGGGCTTCCGTACGTACGGTTGAAGTATCGCAGCGTGCCCTTGATATCTCTAAAAAAAGGTACGACATTGGTTTACTGGGAACGCTGGATTACATCATTACCCAAAACAACTTTACCAATGCCCAGATTGAAGCGGTTAGCAACCAGTACGACTTTATATTTAAAATGAAAGTGCTTGAATTTTACAAGGGCAATGGCATCCGCTTATAAAAATTAGATTCTTAAAAACTGAACGCCGAAACTGAAGATTATGAACAAAAAATTGATGTGGGTTATCATTTCTCTTGTGGCCCTGATTATACTGCTGGTAGTACTAAAAAAGAGTGGCGTAATTGGTAAAGAAGAAGGAACTAAGGTAACCACCGAAAAAGTAGTTAAACGCACCATTATAGAAACCGTAAATGCCAGTGGTAAAATTTATCCTGAAATTGAAGTAAAGGTAAGTTCGGATGTAAGTGGCGAGATTGTTCAGTTGAATATAGATGAAGGCGACAGTGTTAAAAAAGGCCAGGTACTGGCTCGCATTTATGCTGATATATATGGAAGCCAACGCGACCAGGCAGCAGCAGGCGTAACATTGCAACAGGCGCAGGTAATGAACTCTCAGGCGCAACTGAATGCATTGCAGGCCACCCTTGACCAGGCAAAGGTTACTTATGACAGGCAAAAGAAATTGCTGGACGATAAAGTAATCTCACGTTCAGAATTTGAACAGGCAGACCAGACTGTAAAAACTGCGACGGCAAACTACAAAGCAGCGCAGGCCGGTATACGTGGTAACCAGGCTTCGGTGCAAAGTGCCCGTGCGCAATTAGCAAGGGCCAATAAAGATGTTGGCCGTGCTACAATTGTAGCCCCTATGGATGGCGTAGTTAGTTTACTTGCTGTTAAAAAAGGCGAACGTGTAGTGGGAACGGCTCAAATGGCCGGTACCGAAATGCTACGTGTAGCTGATATGAAACTGATTGAAGTAAGGGTAAATGTGGGCGAAAATGATATACCAAAAGTGCACTTAGGCGATAGTGCTCTTGTAGAAGTAGATGCATACAATAACCGGAAATTTAAAGGGCTGGTTACTAAAATTGCCAGCAGCAATACAGGTGCAGCCCAAAGCACCCAAAGTGTAAACAGTACGGAGGTTACCAACTACGAAGTGCATATTAGATTGTTACCTGAAAGTTATAGCGACCTTTTCGATCCCGGAAAACCTAAGTCTTTTCCTTTTAGGCCGGGTATGAATGCCAGTGCTGACATTCAAACTAAAACGCACTTCAATGCTTTATCCATTCCAATAAATGCGGTTACAACCCGCGATAAAAAAGGTGATGTAAAAAAAGAAGTAAAAAAGACCGAAGGAAGTGATGATCAGAATTCATCTGCTCCTGGTGCTCCGGTCGGGGCAAGTCTCGACGATTTAGAGGAAGTTGTTTTTGTGCTGCAAAAAGACCTGACCGTAAAAAAGATAAAAGTGAGAACAGACATACAGGACATCAACAACATTGAAGTACTGGCGGGATTAAAAGAAGGCGATGAAGTAATAGTTGGGCCGTACAACGTAGTAAGTAAAACCTTAAAAGAAGGTATGAAGGTGAAGGTGGTAAGTAAAGAAGATGTATTTGACGATAAGAAATAAACAGGCACAGATAATAGCAGGTTAAGCCTCAAGACAAATGTATCTTAATTAATTGTTTCTTTTTGTTGTGCCTTTAGGCACAAATCGTGGGTAGAAAAAATATATTGAAAAGCACAAGGCGTTCCCATAGGAACGCCTTGTGCTTTGGTAAAACATTTTTACCTTCCAACCCTCCTAACAGGACTATAAAGACAGCAATTCAATCCGGTTTAAATATTAAAGGCGAAAAATTAGATGCGTTTGCCCTGGGTTAAGCCTCCCATTACTATTTATTGCAGTAGCTTTTGTACGTTTGTTTAAACATAATATTAGCAGATGCAATTTGGTATAGTAGGAAGTGGAAGCTGGGCAACGGCACTTGCCAAAATATTAACCGATAATGAGCACATCATCAATTGGTGGATCCGTAATAAAACCTCTATCTCGCAAATAAAACAAAGGCATCACAACCCGCATTATCTTAACTCAGCTTATTTCAATACATCATTGCTTAATCTGGATGATAACATTGAACAGGTAATCACCGCTTCTGAAGTTGTGGTGGTGGCCATTCCTTCGGCCTTTGTAGAAGATGCCTTTAAGCAACTACACAGCAATATTTTTAAAGGCAAAAAAATAGTATCCGCTATAAAAGGAATTTTACCGGAGTCCAATCAGCTTTTAAACGAATACCTGGCTCAACATTTTGATGTGGAGTTGAAAGACTATTTTACTGTTCTCGGCCCCTGCCATGCTGAAGAAGTTGCTTCTGAAAAACTTTCGTACTTAACCTTTTCCGGCATAGACGAAGAAATGGCTCAGACCATTTCTGGTTATTTTCAAACTGAATATTTAAATGTTTTAACCAACCACGATGTGATAGGCGTGCAGTATGCCGCTGTTTTAAAAAACATTTATGCCTTAGGTGCAGGTATAGCCCATGGTCTGGAATACGGGGACAATTTTTTAAGTGTTTATATTTCAAATGCCGCCAGCGAAATGGTGGGTTTTCTTCGTAAAGTGGTGGGAGATAAAGTTTGCAACCAGGTTAACTATTCTTCATCGGTATACCTTGGCGATTTATTGGTTACCTGTTACAGCCTCTTCAGCCGCAACCGCATGTTTGGCAACATGCTGGGTAAAGGTTACTCCGTAAAAGCAGCCCAGTTGGAATTAAACATGGTAGCCGAAGGTTACAATGCAAGCAAATGCATTAACATAGAAAACAAAAAGGTGCAAGCCAACATGCCCATTGCGACTACAATTTTTGATATTTTATGGAACAATGAACCTGCAGCCGAAGGTTTTAAAAAAATTGAATTGACGTTGGTCTAAGGTTTCCTGATTTAGTTTATCAACAATACCCCGGTTGTTTTAGCAAAGGCAATAACAGTTAACAATAGCCATTATGAAACTACCATGTTTCTTTATAATTTAAGCAGCGTTAACTCAATCAAGCTACCCGGCAACCTGGTCAATTTTCTATCTCAATAGGTATTGCCTGCCTTGCCATCACCTATAAAAAACTAT
>JBBQVY010000156.1:0-11618 GCA_038211085.1 Chitinophagales bacterium
TCATTCATGGAAGATAAACAGGTATATAAAAGCGCTGATTGGAGGAGCCTTGTTGCTGTTGCTTTGTTACACACTGCCGCCCTTATTTGGTGAAGGATATGAAAGCATAAAAAAAGTGGCAACCGGTGAAATAGCACAGACGACTCACAAGTCGTATATTTTTAGGTATGCCGGCGAAACCTGGACATTGTTGATTTATGCTGTTAGTGTAGTGTTATTAAAACCTGTAGCTGCAGGCATAACTATAGGCTCTGGTGGCAATGGTGGTAACTTTGCTCCCTCACTTTTTGCTGGTTCTTTTCTGGGCTTTGCATTTTCCCGCATTGTAAACTATACTAACCTGGTGCAAATACCTGAAGGCAATTTTAGTCTTGCCGCTATGGCAGGTATGCTGAGTGGCGTAATGCACTGCCCCCTAACTGCTATATTTTTAATTGCTGAAATTACAAATGGATACGAGCTGTTTATTCCGCTGATGATCGTATCCTCCATATCTTACCTGATAGTCAAGCACTTTGAACCATATTCTATGGAGACCAAGCAACTGGCTTTGCAAAAACAAATTTTTACGCACAAAAAGGAAGAGAACATTCTCAGCACTATTCCACTGCACGATATGCTGGATGACAGCTATCTAAACATTTCTCAAAACCACGTTATTGGCGACATGTACAAAATTTTAAATGATACAGCTAAAACTGTATTTGCCGTGCATGACGATAAGCAAATGTTTATGGGAATTTTAGAATTAAATGATTTAAAGAAGATATTATTACGCGAAGATGTAGAGGTAGATACTCCTATATTATCCATTGTAAAGCATCCTCCCGAAATTATTTATTACAAAGAATCTATGTTGGATGTAATGAAAAAATTTGACCAGACAAATACCTGGCATTTGCCTGTGCTGGATGCTGAGAATAAATTCATGGGCTTCATTTCAAAATCAAAACTCTTTGAGCGCTACCGCACTTCACTTTCTGAAAACAGCGATTTATACTCTGGGTTTTAGATGGTGGGTACATATTTTACCCTGATTACGGGTTTAAGAAATGAACTGCATTATGATTTTTCGGTCTTATCCCACTTTTCCTAAACAAGACATTATACTTTGGCCATACGGCTTTGTAATTGGCTTAACAGGTCGTTCAAATTGCGGCAAATAATATTAGGTTTTGGTGCTAAAGGGTACAACATTTTTTTATCCAGTTGTAGGTATGCAGTTTGCATTCCTGCATTGGCTGCTCCTGCAATATCCCACCCATGCGATGACACAAGCAATACTTCATCAGGCTTTACTGATAACTTTTTGCATGCCCAATCATACACTTCCAGGCTTGGTTTATACTTACTTACATGCTCAGCGCTCAGCACGGTTTCAAAGTACGAGACTAAGCCAGTTCTCTCCATACGGTCAAGTACTATTTGTTGTGGAGAATTGGTTAAAGCAGCAATGCGAACTTTCAGGTCGTGCAAACCTGACAAACCTTCCTGCACCCCTTCGTGTAATGGAACGTGTTTTAAAATTTCCAACACACTTTTTATATCATGCTCACTAACAGATTTGCCCATGCTATTACCAGCCATAATCATGGTAGCTTTTGCTATGCTGGTAAAGTTGTTAAACTGAACAGTGCAATTGTCAACAAAACAGTATTCCATAAACATCTCAAACCAAATATGATAGCCCCATTTGCTATCTAATATATTATTCACTTTTCGCTCAACTTCTGCCATGTTTAGCAAAGTTTCATACACATCAAAAAGTAAAAGTTTAACTCCTGAAAGATCATTATCCAATGTATCCATAATCAATTTTTTTAAGTGCAAACCAAAATGAAAGGTTTGCTTTGAGAGTCAATTTATATTTAAAAATATTAAATTTTTTCAACCCTTTATTTTTCTACCTGGCATATGTACTTACCAATGATAACAGAGGTAACAAATACCATGTAAACGTGTCCCATCAAACCCATCACCATAATAGTATCGTTTACAATTACAGTTACCGGCAGAATATCCCTAAGCCCAGGCTGCGTATATTGGTTCACAAATATCTTTGATAAAACCATTCGTTCTGAATTAGCACTTTTCCTGGTGTTCCAAAAATTGAAAGGTCTGGTATGGCAATCTTTTTTCACCACCTCCTTATTGTCGGGCGGTGTGTTTTTGTTTCATCCAGTCATTTTTTCTCAGCCAGGCAAACAAAGGCAGCATCCATTCTTCTGTAGGTTGGAACAACACAAAACCATGGTAACCCTTGGGTAAATATGTATCTCCGCCGCCACTTTGTTTTTAATGAACGCCCGGGAATACTGTATGCTGTTATCAACTTTTACCCGTTTGTCATCGCCGGCATGTGTAAGCAATGTAGGCGGCGTTTGGCTGGTCACTTGCAGTTCGTTAGTAAAAAATTTCAACGTCAAAAATTAAAATAGAAGTCGCAAGTGTGCAGTCCGGTTAGCTGATCACTGGTATTAATGTAAAATGGTTTTGCCTTAGACAAAACCATTTTTAAAATTTCCTGTAACGGGGCGATTATTATTCTAAAGCAGTAAAGTTATCAGAAATTGTTCGGATGATGACTGCAGAATTTATAGGTTCATAGGTTGGTCTAATAAGTAACTTTCGTATTCTAACAACCCAGAGTCAGCTTACTTTTAAATTGCAATAAATGGAAGTAGTTTAAATTCGGAAGGTTTATTCTACGTCTTTCACAATTTCTTTCGCCTTTTCTTTTCCCTTTGGTAATCCTTCAACTAAAATACGTTCTGCCTTTGCAAGGCGTCGTTTAAATTTCTTTTTACCAAGTGTTTGTTCCAGGTCGGTTAATGAAATCAAGGCTTGACCAATTTTTAGGCGAGCATCTTTCTTTGTTAGTTTTTGGGATATTTTATTTTCCATATTGTTAATGTTTTGGTAATACAAATTTAATATTGAGAACCAATTTTCAATGTTAAATTTTCTGCGACTGAATAGGGTATTTAAATTAGTTAACACAAATTAAAAAGAGGAGAAATAATTGTTTAATTCATTGATGATTTTCTACATCTAATATCAAACATGCCCGCTATGTATCATCTAACATAACCTGTACAATTCTATGAGCATTCAAATTAATTTAGTTTCTCACCGAGCAAACGTACCCATGTGAAAAGACTTTTTGCATGTTGCCTGTTTGCAGTTGGTTCATGCGCTTCCGGCGACTCTATAATTAAAGTTAAAGGGTCGGACACGGAAGTAAATCTTGCGGTTCAGTTTGCTGAAAGTTTTCATGAAGTAAATGAGGAGGCTATTGTTTCCATATCGGGCGGTGGCTCAGGTTTAGGAATAGCATCTCTGATAAATGGCAATGCAGATATTGCCAATTCATCCAGAAGAATTAATGATGAAGAACTAAAGCTTTTTAAAGAGAAGAAAATTGTTCTTGACTCATTTGTATTTGCACAGGATGCAATTGCATTTGTTGTTGCTAAGGACCTTCCGTTAGATACCATTTCTACTATTGATTTGGCAAAGGTTTTAAGTGGAGTATATAAAAACTGGGAGGCACTCACCGGCAAAAAAGTTCAAATCAATATTTATGGCCGTCAAAACAATTCCGGTACACACGATTTTGTGAAACAAAGACTGGCAATTGAGTTTACTCCTTACGCAAAACAAATGAATGGTAATGCTCAAATTATCGAGGCGATTAAGACAGACCATTCCGGTATTGGCTATGTTGGTGCAGGTTATGTAGGTCACGGGGCTAATAACGAAACTAAAGTGCTTTATATAAAAGATGGCCTGACAAACCGTTCGGTTTCTCCACTTGATTCGGCAAGTATTACTGCAGGTTTATACTTTTTTCAACGTCCACTCTTCCAATACTACCGACGATCATCTATATCTAAAATAAAGGCATTTCTACAATTCGAAAATAGCAATCAAGGGCAACAGATCATCCGTTCTGCTGGCTATTATCCCTTTAAATAATACTTATGATGCATTACAGGCGGGAAGATACTGACAGGTTGTTTAAGTACATTTTTAAAGCGGCCGGTTTACTTACCATTGCTTTGCTTGGTGGTATTTTTTTTATGCTACTTTACAACAGCATCGCATTATTTGCCAATATAAAACCACTGGATTTTTTTACCGGTTCGCAATGGAATCCTGAAAGCCTGAACCAGAAATACGGTATTGCACCTTTGCTGGCAAGTACATTTTTAGTGGCTATAGGTTCTATGGCTATTGCAATTCCGCTGGGTATACTTACCGCCACATATTTAAGTGAACTTGCTCCCGGGCGACTGACACAATTTCTTAAACCGGCAATCGAAATGCTTGCTGCCATTCCCTCTGTTGCTATCGGATTTTTGGGTATAGTGCTGGTAGGTCCGGGTATAGCCAAATTGTTCGGAATCCAAAGTGGTCTAAATGCACTCAATGGTTCCATTCTTTTAGCCGTTATGTCTTTGCCAACCATTATAACTATTAGCGAAGATGCCATTAAAGCGGTACCGAATACCTATCGCGAAGCATCACTTGCCTTAGGTGCCAACAGGTGGCAAACTATTTTTAAGGTAACCCTGCCCGCTGCCATGCCCGGATTAATTGCTGCGGTTATGTTGGGATTGGGAAGAGCTTTAGGAGAAACCATGACTGTGTTAATGGCAACCGGAAATGCCTCGGTTATTCCCCGCGGATTTTTAGACTCTATCCGTACCATAACTGCAACCATTGCAATTGAAATGGGAGAGGTGCCATACCAAACAACTCACTATTTTGCTTTATTTGCTATTGCGGCAGTGTTGTTTCTATTTACTCTTTTTATTAACCTGGTGGGCGAACGGTATGCCAACCAAAGAAGAAAATTTCAGGAATGAAGAACAAAGTATTTAACCTTCTCAATTGGTTTGCATGTGTGGGCGCAACCATAACGGTATGCCTGGTGCTTGGTATTATTTTGTACGACATATTCTCAAAAGGATTACCCAGTTTATCGTGGAATTTTGTCCGAAGTTTTCCAACGAACGGAATGACGAAAGGAGGCATATTACCCGCCATTATCGGAACTGTTGTAGTAACCATTATCACAACTTTGTTTGCTGTGCCGTTTGGAATTTCCTGTGCTATATATCTTAATGAGTATGCCCGGCCTTCTACACTTACCAATATAATAAGGGCCTGCATTCGCAATCTTGCAGGCATTCCCTCTATCATATATGGTTTGTTTGGCCTGGCGCTTTTTGTACAATCTCTTAATTTGGGCACGTCCATTTTATCAGCAGGGTTAACATTGGGACTATTGTCTCTGCCATATATTATTACAACCTCCGAAGAAGCATTAAAGCGTGTACCCAATTCAATGCGGGAAGCAACCCTTGCTTTAGGAGCAACGCAATTTGAAACAATCAGGGATGTAGTTATTCCCACTGCTTTGCCGGGTATACTTACAGGAATTATACTAACGCTTTCGAGGGCCGCCGGAGAAACGGCACCCATTCTTTTTACAGGGGTTGCTTATTACATAAATGGCATGGCCAGTTCTCCTTTACAGGAGTTTATGGCATTGCCCTATCACTTGTATATGTTGTCGACGCAGCACCAGTCCATTGAAGAAGTAAGGCCATTGGCTTATGCCACAGCAGCAGTATTAATTATTTTGGTGTTTGGGATGAATTTTATTGCTTTTTATTTTAGGGCAAAACAACGAACAGAACTATAATATGAATTCTATTAAGCTATCCGCACACCGGTTAAACATTTATTTTGGTAAAAAGCAGGTATTAAAAGGTATTGATATTGATTTTCCTACCCAGCAGGTTACTTCTCTTATTGGTCCTTCAGGCTGCGGAAAATCTACCTTATTGCGCTCACTTAATCGCATGCACGACTTAACGGCAGATGCCCGGATTGAGGGTGAAATTTTATTGGATGGCGTTAACATTTATGACAAGACAATACCGGTAACCGAAACACGAAAGCGGATTGGTATGGTCTTTCAAAAACCCAACCCCCTGCCCAAAAGCATTTACGACAATATTGCTTATGCTTTAAGGTTGCACCATTTTTCGAAGGCCGACATTCCAAACCTTGTAGAAAAAACCTTACGGGAAAGTTATTTATGGGACGAAGTAAAAGATGAATTGAAAAAACCTGCAGTTCGTTTATCGGGCGGGCAGCAGCAACGACTCTGTATTGCACGAACCATTGTGCTTCGGCCCGAAGTTATTTTAATGGATGAACCCTGTTCGGCTTTAGATCCCATAAGCACCAGCAAAATAGAAGAACTAATATTAGAATTGAAAACACAATTTACTGTTGTGATCGTTACACACAATATGCAACAGGCACAACGTATATCGGATAAGGTAGGCTTTATGTATATGGGTGAGTTAATTGAGTACGATACTGTAGAAACCATTTTTAAACATGCCAACAAAGAACTAACCCGCAACTATATAAGCGGGCATTTTGGCTAAAGTTTTTCAAAAATTAGCTTAGGGTCTCTTAATGTGCGTTTAACATAGCTGGAGGCTGATAATAGCGTTTGGTTGCTCCATTATTCAATCGTAACCTTCCTTGCTTCATTTCTTCCAAAAAATGTAGGAAAATACATAAGCTCTGCCTTCGAAGGATTAAGCATAAAGCTGCCGCTATATCGTGGTTCAGGCTCTATTTCAAAAGTATAGCTGCCGACAGGCAAACTGTTTGCAAACAGTACCACTTTATTTTCTAAATATTCTCTATGCATTTCCTGGTTGGTTTGACTGCGTGTAGTATAGTTACATCCGGCGGGAATAGGTATGTGCAGCATAACATATTCCGGGGGTGCAAACTTTTACAAATGCTTCCCTACCATTTTTTGTCTTGCCATATAGGAGAGCGATGCAGGATGATAGGTTGCTTTTTTGCCTGCTATAAATACTTCCGCATCATTCACAAAATCTCCATCGTTATTACGCACTTCTATTTGCAGGTGATGCGTATTATTTGCAGGATAGGCAACCAGCTTCGAAATATTTTCAAGCGATGTTACCACCTCATTGTCCACAATACGAACCAACACATAATGACCCACAGGGAGCTGATCGGCATCAATCGAATCTGCTGATAATACCTTAAAAATGGGTGCCGCCTCAAATTGCTGTAAGGGTATGCTGTCCCATTTAATAAACTTTTCGGCATTGGCAGCAGATGTCTTGTAAACAAAAACAGATTGACTTCTTTTTTGCAGCTTATCCATGGGCTGTTGCGCTTGTGAAGAAAACAGGAGAACCAGCAGGAAAATGGTGAGGAAATATTTCATTAGTCAGGTTGTAGTGTAACAGGATGCATTTTACGTTCTTTTTAAATAAAGTGAATAGGGCGCATCCTAAATTGTCGCACCTCGATGGGACCCGTTGGCGGTCAGGCGACCGCCAACGGCCTGCGCCGCCGCTATTGGTCGCCTGACCAACAGCGACAATTTGGGATGTAGCCAATGTGTTTGGGATAATTTTGCCCATAGAAAAAGGTCAAATCATCGCTGTCTTGCCCTTTAAAAAAAATGTGAAAAGAGTTTAAAAAATATAATCGAGCCGCAGGTAATTGCTTTGATGTTCGCGTACAATAGTTTGTACTATTGCTTTATTTATTGCTGTGTCTTTGGTTGCAATCAAAACCCTTATACTAAATGCCCTAAGTGCATCGGCAACACTCAGCGTTCCTTCTGCGCTGTCTTTTCTTCCGTTAAATGGGTATACATCTGGCCCGCGCTGGCACTGTGTATTTATGTTGATGCGCCCTACCTGGTTAGCCAGTGCATCAATTAAATGGCCGGTTGTTTTTGGATCGTTTCCAAAAATGCTCAACTGTTGGCCAAAATCGGATTGCACAACATAATTGATTACTTCATCAATATTTTTATAGGGTACAATGGGCACTACCGGGCCAAACTGCTCTTCGGTATAAATGCGCATTTTATCATTCACCGGAAAGAGTACCGCGGGGTGAAAGAAAGTATCATTTACTTCTCCGCCATGCTCATTCATTACAGCAGCTCCAAATTTTTTGGCATCGTTTACCAAATCGGTTAAGTAAGTTGTTTTTCCGGGTTCGGGCAGGGGAGTGATTTTTACATCTTTTTCCCATGGCATGCCCAACTTTAATTTATTAACTGCAGCAGTAAATTTTTGAATAAAACTTCCTGACATGTTTTCGTGCACAAAAATAATTTTAAGTGCTGTGCATCTTTGTCCGTTGAAAGAAAGCGAGCCGGCCAATACTTCGCTAACAGCAATATCAATATCAGCATCGGGTAAAATAATTGCAGGGTTCTTTGCATCCAATCCCAATACACTGCGCAGGCGGTGTGGTTTGGGATGTAACTTTTTTATATCACTGGCTCCTTTGTTGGTGCCTATAAAAGCAAACACATCAATTTTACCTGTCTCCATTAATGCTCCAACGGTTTCTCTTCCCTTACCATAAATAATATTGATGACACCTTTTGGAAAGCATTGCTGAAACACATGCAACAAGGGCTTGATGAAAAGCACACCATATTTGGCCGGTTTAAACACCACCGTATTACCCATAATTAGCGCGGGAATTAAAGTAGTAAAGGTTTCATTTAACGGGTAATTATAAGGGCCCATACATAAGGCTACACCCATAGGTACACGCCTTATTTGTGCGATAATACCTTCCTCATTTTCGAACTTGGAATTGCGATGGTCCAGGCTTTTTAACTCCTTTATGGTGTCTTCTATATAAATGCACGTACGGTCAAATTCTTTTTCGCTGTCGGGCAGGTTCTTGCCAATTTCCCACATCAATAATTTAACTACATCGGTACGTTGCTTTTTCATTTCAAATAAAAACGCTTCAACATGGGCTATCCTGTTTGTGATGCTCATGGTGGGCCATTCACCCGTGCCATTGTTATAGGCAAGAACCGCTGCATCCAGGGCCTCCAGTGATTCCTTTTCTGTTAACAGGGGAGTGCTGCCAATTACATTTTTTTCGTTCCCGTTTCCATTGTTTATCGTTACCGGCGATACCACATCGTTCATGGCGCCGGCCCAGGTTTTTAGTTCGCCATTTACCAGGTATTCACGTTGTTCAATTTTACTATTCAGTTGCCATTGGGTAGGTATGTCAGCAAAGGTTGGAAAGATATTTTCGAGCATGTATGTTTTTTGAAAGTGCAATTTATTGAAAGCGCCACTTGCATCAATAGAACAAACAAATTGAAAATGGTTTTAGTTTACTCATCCGCATGTTGAAGGCAAATCATGGCAGCTTGAAATCATCTCTTTGGCAATTTGGGTGCAATCATTTATTTTTCCCTTTTGTCCTTAACATTGCACCTATTGATTGCCCATTATTATGAAAGCTGCTGTCACTAAACTGGAAAACAAAATTGCTGCCTTAACTATTGATCCTTTTGGTGGAGCGATGACGGACTTTCGTTTAAAGCATATTGATATTAATCCGCTTGGCTTTGCTTTTATAAAAGAGCAAATGCCCCTAAACAACCGGGATGGTGCTCCCTACCAGGGCCATTTTCTCTGCCTTGGCCGCTGGGGCGAACCATCAGCAGGTGAAATACAAGCCGGTGTTCTAAATCATGGCCATTTTGCAAACATGCCCTGGATTATAAATGAAAGCGATGCAGATGTTATACAAATGCAGGCTTCCTCACCATTGGAAGGTTTACATATCGACAGAACTATAAGCATTGCTGAGAATGATGCGGTTTATACCGTAAAGGAAGTGGTGCAGAATATCAATCCGCTCAGCAGAATTTTTAACATGGTGCAGCATCCTACCCTTGCTGCCCCTTTTCTTGATGAAACGACTGTTGTCCATTGCAATGCTTTTCTTGGTTTTGACCAGGCACACTATCGAAATATAAAAGATAATATTTTGACATGGCCGTATGCAAATGACCCTTTTCAAAACACTATTGACCTTACCAATCCTCAATACGCATACAATGCTGTTTTCTCTTTTATAGTAAAAAAAGAAAATGATTATGGCTGGATAACAGCATACTCCCCCAAACACAAATTGCTGCTTGGTTATATTTGGAAGCGAACCGACTATCCATGGATTCATTTATGGCAACATTATAATGAAGGCAGTATTCAATACCGGGGAATAGAATTTGGCACTGCGGGTATCCATCAGCCATTCAACGAAATAATCAATACAGCCACTGTTGTTTTTGGCGAAAAGACACTTTCATATATCGACGCAGGAGAATCTATTACCAAAAACTATTGTTCTTTTTTGTACGAAACAGATAGCAAGTTTGAAGGAATAGACCATGCAACCATTGAAGACGGTTTCATTGTACTTCAATCTAAATCGGGCACCATACATTTAAAATTACCTATCAAACAAAGCAATGAATTATCAAAATAAAACAATTGTTATAACCGGTGCTGCAAAAGGCATTGGTGCATCGTGTGCCCGTTTGTTTTATGAAGCTGGTGCCAATACCGCCCTGCTCGATATAGCTTTTGATACGTCTGCTATAAACGATGAAAGAAGGTTACATATAAAATGTGATGTCTCTTCTGCTACGCAGGTTAAAGAGGCAATTGAAAACGTACAGGAGCATTTTAAATCGATTGATATACTGGTTAACAATGCAGGCATTCAACGCTATGGCAACGTTACCGAAACCAGTGAAGAAGATTGGGATCTGGTGATGAATGTAAATCTTAAAAGTTTGTTCCTTTGTTCTAAGTATGCCATCCCATTCATGCTCGAAAAAAACAAGGGGGTGGTAATAAATGTTGCCAGTGTTCAGGCATTCGTGAGCCAGCCAAAGGTAGCAGCCTATACTACTGCCAAAACCGCTATACTTGGATTGACACGAAGCATTGCGGTAGATTATTCACCTTACATTCGCTGCGTTGCCGTATGCCCCGGCACCATTGATACACCTATGTTGCGTGATGCCTTTGCTTTATCTCCTGATCCCGATGCTGTGTTGCAGGAATGTATTGATATGCACCTTGCAAAACGCATAGGTACTCCCGACGAAGTTGCCGAACTTATAATGTATTTGTGTGATGATAAAGCTTCTTTTATAACTGGTCAGGCTATCAGGATTGATGGTGGCCTGGGTATTACCATCCAGGGAAGTAAAAAGGAGTAAGCTAACAACAAAATTATCTCTTATGTAAGAAAGTAATAAGACTTTAAAGCAAAGGCAATACAAGAATAAATGATAAACCATTTTGCTTCAGCTCATCATATTTCTTTTTAAAAACTTATATCAAATAAATAATGAAAATAACAGACATAAAAGCAACCACTGTTGCCATGCCATTGGCGGCTCCTATTCGTCATGCAAACGGGGCACATTGGGGTAGGTTTATTAGAACAATAGTTGAAGTAGAAACCGATGAAGGCATTACCGGTTTGGGCGAGATGGGTGGTGGTGGAGAATCAGCAGAAAATGCTTTCAGGGCTTTAAAAAGTTACCTAGTAGGTCACGATCCTTTTCAGTTAGAAGCCATGTACTGGAAGATCTGTAATCCTACGGCTTCGTTATACAATAACCGCACACAGTTGCACGCTGCACTCGAGTTTGCCTGCATGGATATTATTGGAAAAAAAACCGGCATGCG
>JBBQVY010000157.1:0-11506 GCA_038211085.1 Chitinophagales bacterium
ATAAGAGCTCACTCAGGTTACTTACGATGGTTACTTCAGCACCCACATATACAAACAAGGCCAGCATACCCAATACCAATTGTGGATACTTCATAGCTCCCCAGCCATCAGGATTTTTCTTGGCGCTCATGTAGGATGCTATAAGGCCTACAACTACCACGGCCAGAGCACCAAATAACCATTTCATTCTATAAGTTTCCATGGAATGTTTTGCTTCTGCCGTAGCATTAGAAAGATCGGTTTTGTAACTATTAAAAACAGGAGTGAACATGATGATTAAAAGACCTGTCATAATTAACAGTGTGTACAATGCCTTGTTAGCTTTCTCCGTCTTTTCTATCATGATGCCCGATGGCACTTTTTTGGAAAAGTAAAAAAGAGCCGCGGCAGCTATAAACAACCCCCCAACACAGGCATATAAAATGATCACCTTATCAAGTGTAAGTGCCGCAATCTGCTCCGGTGTAAGTGCAGCAGTTGAACCAAACAATGCAAGGGCAACAATGATGGGTCCTATCATGGTGCCAAATGAGTTAATGCCGCCACCAAGGTTTACCCTGCCAGTACCGGTTGAAGGATCGCCAAGTGTAATAGCAAAAGGTTGGGCCGCGGTTTGTTGCAAAGAGAAACCTAATGCAACAACAAACAAACCAGCAAGCATACCGGTAAACGTATCAGCGTTAACAGCTATGATCATAGCTATAGCGCCTAAGGCAGAAAACAGCAAACCATAAACAATACTTTTCTTATAGCCCCACTTGCCAACAAGGTCTTTTCCTCCAAACGATCCATAGGCAAAAAAGGCCAGCGCACCCAGGTAATAGGCACCATAAAAAGCAAAGTCAATTAACTGGCTTTGAAACTGATCGAGTTTAAAATAGTTTTTACAAAAAGGGATAAAAATACTGTTACCCGCAGCTATAAAACCCCAGAAAAAAAATACAGTTACCAATGTGCCTAAAGCTCCGTAGTTTGTAGGTATTCCCTGGGATTCAATTTTTTGAGTTGACGATAAGTTTACCGTTGCACCTGCCATATGGAAGAGTTTTATAAATGAAAGTAAAAGAAAATTTATTAAGAAGTAAATATTCAATATTGTTTGCTAATAACAAAATCATTGTTAATTTGATTTTTATTTAAAATTGCCAATGGAAATACTTCACATAAGCGCAGAATGTTATCCTGTTGCTAAGGCAGGTGGTTTGGGAGATGTAGTTGGAGCCTTGCCTAAATATCAACTTAAATCTGGTAATACCGCTAAAGTTATTATGCCCATGTACCGTACTAAATTTTTGTACGATAACGAATGGGAGGTACACTCAAAAGGCAATACCAATTTAGGTGATCGTTTCTTTGATTATACCATTATAAAAGAGCGGACCAATAAGCTTGGTTTTGACTTGTACCTGGTTGATATAAATGGCTTATTAGACCGTGAAAAAATTTATGGTTATGATGATGATGTAGAGCGTTTCACTGCATTTCAAATTGCAGTAGTACACTGGCTAAGCAGGTGGGAGCACAAGCCCGATGTAGTACATTGCCACGACTCTCACACAGGGCTTATTCCTTTTATGATGAAGTACTGTTATGCCTTTCAAGCATTGAAGTTTGTGCCCACAGTTATTACCATTCACAACGCCCAATACCAGGGTTGGATAGGTTGGGATAAAGCCAGGTACATACCAGAATATGATTCGTGGAAAAGAGGTATGCTTGAATGGGAAGGCACCATTAATCCATTGGCCAGTGGTATTAAGTGTGCTGATAAAGTAACAACCGTAAGCTGGAGTTATTTAGAGGAATTAAGAAATGATGCAAACGGGTTGGAGCGTTTATTTGAATACGAAAGAGGTAAGTGCACAGGTATATTAAATGGTATAGATACCGAAGTATGGAACCCAGCAACGGATACATACATTACCGATACTTTTGACATGACCGATGTAAAGGAAGGTAAGAAAGCAAACAAGAAAATTTTGTGCGAAAGGTTTGGCCTTAACGAAGAATTGCCATTATTTATATTCATAGGCAGACTGGTAGGAGAAAAGGCTGCTGACATTTTACCCGATAGCATCATGGCATCTATTTACGGTATGCCGGGTAAAGTATCGTTTCTTATATTGGGTAGTGGCGAACCACATGTTGAGTGGCAGCTTACAAACATGATCAATCATTATCCCGGTTACTATAATGCAATGATTGGATACAATGAGCAATTAAGTCACCAGATGTATGCTGGTGCAGATTTTTTACTGATGCCCAGCCGTGTTGAACCTTGCGGGCTAAACCAGATGTATGCCATGCGTTATGGTACCGTACCGGTAGTACGCAGTACAGGAGGTTTAAAAGATACGGTTATAGACATGGGCGATCCCGGTGGATATGGAATTCGTTTTAACCATGCTTCAGTAGGAGATATTACTTATTCAATTGAAAGAGGTGTGAGTGTTTATAATGATGAAAGACATTTTAACTGGATGCGTAAAAGAATGATGTTGGCTGATAACAGTTGGGATAAAAGCGCACAACAATACCTCGATTTATATTCAAGTCTAAAATAAAAATCCCTCTAAATTCAGATACAATGAAAAGAGCAATTTCAAAATCAGTAGTGGCAGTTATTTTGGGTGGAGGAGCCGGTACACGGTTACATCCTCTTACCAGTAGCCGCAGTAAACCAGCAGTACCTATTGCCGGTAAGTACCGCCTGGTTGATATACCTATTAGCAATTGCATAAACAGCAATATCAGCCGCATGTTTGTACTTACGCAGTACAACTCCACCTCCTTAAACAAGCACATAAAAAACACCTATCATTTTAGTGCATTTGGTACCGGCTTCGTTGATATTCTTGCTGCAGAGCAAACCCCTGATAACAGCAACTGGTTCCAGGGAACAGCAGATGCCGTTCGTCAATCTTTAAAACACATCTTCAATTTTGAAAGTGAATACATACTCATCTTAAGTGGGGATCAATTGTACCAGATGGATTTTGAAGAAATGGTTAAAAAGCACATTGAAGGTGGTTTTGATATAACCCTTGCTACGATACCTGTTGCCGAAAAAGAAGCTTCTGATTTTGGAATTTTAAAAGCTGATGAAAACAATTTCATAACCTCATTTATTGAGAAACCAAAAAGAGAATTATTGGTGGACTGGGCAAGCGATACCAGCGAAGCTATGCAGCGCAAAGGAAAGGTTTACCTGGCATCAATGGGTATTTATATATTTAACAGGGATGTGTTGTCCAGGCTTCTTTTGGAAACCCACCCGGATTCAAAAGATTTTGGTAAAGAGGTTATTCCAAATGCCATAGAGAATCAAAAAGTAGGCAGCTACCAATACGAAGGTTATTGGGAAGATATTGGACAAATCGCATCTTTCTTTGACGCCAATTTATTATTGACTGATGAAATTCCTCCCTTTAATTTATTTGATAACGACAACCCGGTTTACACAAGACCACGTATGTTGCCACCTGCCAAAATAAGTGGTACTACACTTGAAAAGACAATGATTGCTGAAGGGTCTATTTTACATGCCAGCCGGATTGAGCACAGTGTTATAGGCATTCGGTCGCGGATTGGTTATGGTACAACCGTAGTTAATTCATACCTGATGGGCAACGATTATTATGAAACGATAGAACTCATCAATCAAAATGCATCGAGGGGCATACCAAAGATTGGAGTTGGCGAACGTTGCTATATAAAGAATGCTATCATCGATAAAAATTGCCGGATTGGTAATGATGTAAAGATTATTGGCGGCAATGGCATTGGCGACTTTGAACATGAATTGTATACTATAAAAGATAACATTGTAGTGGTAAAGAAAAATGCGGTATTGCCTGATGGTTTTGTTATTCAATAAACAATATTGAACAAGCAAATTGATCATACCATAAAACAATCAACTGCATATACAACACTTGCCTATCCCTGACATACTTTTTTAATAGTTTCAACTAAACATCCTTACGGGATGTTTTTTGTGGATATTCGTATTTTATGTAATTAATACACATTATAACGATTGCAATGCAAAATGAAACGGTAGATACGCTACCACAACCCCGAACCAGCCGCAAACCCCGCCTTACCCTGGGCCAGATCTTTAATATGAGCTTTGGCTTCCTTGGAATTCAATTTGGTTTTGCGCTACAGAATTCCAATGTGAGCCGCATTTTTCAAACACTTGGAGCTAAGATTGATGACATACCCATTTTATGGATTGCAGCGCCTTTAACCGGCTTACTGGTACAACCCATTATTGGGTATATGAGCGACCGCACCTGGCATCCAAAATTTGGCCGTAGGCGTCCGTTCTTTTTTGTGGGAGCCGTGTTATCATCCATTGCATTGTTCCTGATGCCCAACTCCATTGCCCTCTGGATGGCTGCTGTTTTATTATGGGTACTGGATGCTTCTATTAATATTTCTATGGAGCCTTTCAGGGCTTTTGTAGGCGATAAATTAAACCCCTCGCAACAGACGACGGGCTTTGCCATGCAAACATTTTTTATTGGTGTAGGCGCTGTTGTGGCATCGTTGCTTCCGTATTTTTTTACCAATGTTTTGGGCATTAGCAATACCGCTGCCGAAGGTATTATACCCGATTCGGTAAAGTATTCTTTTTATATTGGGGCCCTGGTTTTCTTTGCTTCTGTATTATGGACAGTGGTGAGCAGTACCGAACTGCCGCCCGAAGACATGGCGCAATTTGAAGAAGAAAAGAAACTGAACAAAGGTTTACTGTTTGCTGCGCGGGAAATAACCTATGGAATTAAAACAATGCCTAAGACTATGTTACAGCTTGCCATTGTGCAGTTTTTTACCTGGGTGGCCTTTTTCTCCATGTGGATATACACTTCGGCTGCTGTGGCGCAAAATACTTTTGGCACCACCGATACCACCAGTAAAGCATTTCAGGATGCAGGTGATTGGGTTGGCGTAATGTTTATGATCTATAATGGTGTTTCGGCTATTACTGCATTTTTATTACCCATCCTGGCCATGAAAATCAGTCGCAGGTTTACACACATGCTTTGCCTTATTGTGGGAGGCATTGGCCTGGTATCGCTGCTCTTTATAAAAAGTCAAAACCTGTTATTATTACCTATGGTAGGTGTGGGACTGGCCTGGGCATCTACCTTAACCATGCCTTATTCTATTTTAGCAGGGGCCTTACCTCCTAATAAAATGGGTTTTTACATGGGTGTCTTTAATTTCTTTATTGTAATTCCTCAACTCATTGCGTCAGCAGCCTTAGGCTTTGTAGTAAGTCATTTGTTCAATCATCAAAGTGTATATGCCCTTGTGGTTGGAGGCGTTTCTATGATTATTGCAGGGTTTTTATGTTTCATTATTAATGATAAAGATGCCGTTCAGATTTAAATTAATACCGGTAGTTGTTTTATGCTGTTTGCACGTACTTGGTTTGGCTCAAAAAGCAACCCTCTATCCCGGAAATTGGTGGGTAGGAATGAAAAATCCGGCACTGCAATTAATGGTTCATGGTAATAACATTGCAGCCTCAGCCAAAACCATCCACATCAATTATCCCGGGGTAATCCTAAACAAAGTTCATGCGGTTGATAATCCCAATTATCTCTTCCTCGATCTAACTATTACCCCTATTGCAAGGGCAGGTAAACTCTCCATTCCTATTATTGAAGATGGCAAAAGCACCACGCAAACGCTTGAATTAAAAAAGCGAAGACCTGGTAAAGGAACTGCTTTTGCGCAGGGTGTTACCTCATCGGATTTTATTTATTTTTTGATGCCCGACAGGTTTAGCAATGGAGATGCAGGCAATGATAAAATAGCCGGATTAAGAGATCAAAGCCTTAACCGTGATTCAATAGGGCTGAGGCATGGGGGTGATTTGCAGGGTATCATCAATCACCTGGATTACATACAAAGCCTTGGGGTAACTACTTTATGGATGACCCCGGTTTACATTAACGACATGCCCCGTAGAACGGAACATGGCTATGCTTTTACAGATCATTACACCATTGAACCAAGGTTTGGTGGAAGTACTATGTATAAAAAGCTGAGTGATGAATTACACCGGCGTGGTATGAAGCTGATACAGGATGCTGTGTACAACCATGTAGGATCGTATCATTTTACGGTACTGGATAAGCCCATGAAAGATTGGTTGCATGAATGGCCAAAGTATACGCAAACCAATTATAAAGACCAGTTGCTGATGGACCCTTATGCATCGGCAGAGCAAAAGAAAATAATGAGTGATGGCTGGTTTGTAAAAGAAATGCCCGACCTCAACCAGCGCAATCCTTATGTTGCCAACTTTCTTATACAGAATGCCATTTGGGCTGTGGAAGAATTTGGTGTGGATGGTTGGCGCGTCGATACCTATATCTACAACGATTTACCCTTTATGAACCGTTGCAATAAGGCGCTGCTGGATGAGTATCCTGCTATAACAATGTTTGGTGAAACATGGGTACATGGTACGGCTAACCAGGCATATTTTGTAGATAATATTATCAATACTCCCTTTAAAAGTAACCTGCCCGGAGCAACCGATTTTCAAACATTGTTTTATGGCATTACCCCGGCATTAACGCAAAACTTTGGCTGGACCGAAGGTGTAAACAAATTATATCAAACCCTCTCGAACGACTTTTTATATAAGGATGCCAACAGGAATGTGATCTTCTTAGACAACCATGATATGACCCGTTTTTTGTCGACCGTTAACGACGATGTTGACAAATTAAAGATGGGATTGATATGGCTGATGACCTGCAGGGGCATACCGCAGTTGTATTATGGAACCGAGATATTAATGAAAGGTGTAAGCAATCCTGATGGTTGGGTACGTCTTGATTTTAAAGGGGGATGGGAGGGTGATGTGCCTAATAAATTTACCAAAGATGGCAGGAGTGTGCAGGAAGAAGAAGTGTTTGCACTAATCAGCAGGTTGGGCAATTTTAGAAAAAATGCTTCAGCGATTAAGACCGGAAAGTTTATGCAGTATATACCGGACAATGGCCTCTATGTATATTTTAGGTACGATGCAAAACAAACCGTTATGTGTGTAATGAATACGAGTGATAAGCCTATGCCGGTTAACTTTTCTACATACAGGGAACGTACCACCGGATTCTCCAAAGCCACATCAGTTTTAGATGAGAAAGAATACGAAACCGCTGACATTGCCACCATTGCTGCTAAAAGTATGTGGGTGCTGGAGTTAAAAAAGTAAGTTGCTTCTGTGGTATTAGGTAAAATTAAAATGAGTTAAAACTTACAGGGCCGTTGCAGCTGTTCTCACCCGCTATTAAACCTGATGCAGGTTTAGGTCAGTTTCCAAATGAATGCCCTTCTTCTATAGCGTCATTTTATGAACCGGAAATAGGGAATGGGATGTTCTTACCAGGATTAAAGGTTGGCTGCTCTTCGCTTTCAATTAGTCTTCTGTGATAATTGACTTGACCCAAATGGTAGGTTAGGTGTGTTGCCAAATGAACCAATAGATATTCTGTTGAGTTTTTTTGTCAAATACCAAAACCGGGTATTCGGCTGCCAAATTATTTTCGTCCAGCTTGTCCAAAGTTTGATCAATTATGTTGATGATGTTATCAATCTGCTCAAGCAGTTCCCGTTTGGCAATATCATGTAAAGAAAACTCTGCATCTCTGTTTCTAACATAGTTTGTCTTACCTAATTCTTTACCAATGTAACTGTTTAAATTGCCAACTATATGTAAGCAGAGATTACCTGCGGAGTTTTTTATTTATCCTTTAATTTTCCAAAGATCAGGCTCAGTATTGTATTGTTCAATTTCGGTTTTCAAGCGATTTAAATCCCTGTTGAACAATAACTTTAAAGTATCTATAAGCATAGTTATAAAATAAATTGTCCCTCCAAAATAGTTACGGCTTCGCCAAGAATGCAAACTTTGTCTTCCAATAGCTCAGTACTCATTTGGCCTGTTCTTGAGGAGGATTGATAGGCGTTGAAAGTTGTTTTATTCAATTTTATGGCCCAGTATTTTGTCAAAAAAGTTTGGACGCCACCTGTTACAGGGTCTTCATTAGTGCCTGCCCAAGGCCAAAAGTACCGGTAATGAAAATCAAAGTCTTTGCTGTCAGATATAGCGGTTACTAAAACGCCGTTTATTCCTGTATGTGACTGTAGCAATGCTGTAAAATCAGGGTTCAACTTTGCTAATTCAGAGGCACTTTCAATTTCAAGTAATATTATTTTATTTATTGGACTGTATCGTTTATTTACAATTTGCGTCAGACCTAGTGCATCTAACATCTTTTGAGGCACTTCTTCTATTTCCTCTGTTTCATAAATGGGAAATTTCATTCTAATTTTCTTTCCAACTTTTTCAATGGGCAGCTCCACATTGTTGCAGTTTATAAAAATTAAGTTCTCAGAGGAAAATGTGTCAAAAATAATTTTCGAAGAAGCCAGGGTGGCGTGTCCACACAATGCGATTTCAGTTTTAGGGGTGAAAAATTTGATACTATAAACATTGTCCTTGATTTGTTTGATAAATGCCGTTTCAGAAAAACCTAACTCCATTGCAATTTTCTGCATAGTATCATTATCCAATTCTGTTTCAGGCATACATACGGCTGCCGGGTTTCCTTTAAATTTTTCACTGGTAAACGAGTCTACAAAATATATCTTCATTAGTATGGTTTGGGGTTGCCAAAAATAGCACGCAATTGTTAAGTGTTGAGAGTGAGTCTATTGATTTACCAGCCCAAAAGCTTAACTAAAGAGTTTTAACCACAGAGAAAAACAAGAGTCTTTCACAGAGGACACAAAGATTTAATTCTGGCTTCTCTGTGCATCTTTCTTTGTGTACGCTATGGTGTAATCTTTTAAATCATACAAAGGATCATTGAAATCATCAGGAGTAATAATTTTTCCTTCTAAGCCTCCAAGTATGCGTTTAGGTTTTTGGATGTTGTCTAAATGAAAGGTAATAGTTACCTCGGTCTTTGACTTTACAGGAGGTTCGTCAGTAAAGATTATTTTGCCATTATCATAAATACCTTTTATTGTTACAGCGTTTTGGATACTATGCATTTTAATAAAGGTATCTAAATTTCAATTTTAAGCCGCTTGCCACTAAAGGGGTACGTTTTAAATTGTCGCTGTTTTTTTGCTGCGATAGTGGTTTCAATCTCCTCGTCACTTTAAGTGATTAATTTTTGGTTTTCAAAAAAGTTATTTGAAGACGACATTTCTTTAACCACAGAGAACAACCAGAGGAAATACCCACAGAGAAACACAAAGTTTTCTCAGCGTCCTCTAAGAAAAACTCTTGAATTTCTCTGTGGTAAATAATACTCGTCATTGGCAGGAACGAAGAAATCCCCTACTCAACCAGGTTGACAAATGGCTGGGGATTGCTTCACCAAGCTTCACAAGGCCCGCAATGACGCTCACTTACTATCTGCGACAATTTGAAATGTGCCCTCTCTCTACATGTGGGGAGATGGAGTTAAAAAAATAGGCTACAGCTTTAGATTTGGTAAAATCGAAGTGTCATAAAAACTTCTTCGCGGTAGTTGAAACCTCCTATAAAAAGTCTTCCGAAGCTTTAGTCAATAAAGGCTTAAATCGAACCGCCGCGAAAAAGGCATACTCATTGGTTGGCAAATCTCCGTCGCGGCGGTTCGTTCAAGGCATATATTTTTGTGATGTTAGTTATATTGTGCCTGTCCAATATTGTTGCGCTTTTAAGAATGCTGCTTCTCCTACTTGTGCGCCTAATTTAAGACCGGCAACGTTACCTTCATAAAAATGAATACCTCCATATAATCTTGATTCTCCAGCGTCCCAGGCGGCTTGTGTAAAAGTATTCCAACCCATTGTCAATCCAATTACATTTTCTAAAGGGTCTGCTGCCAATGGCTTTGTTTGAACATAAAAATAACCAAAAGCATCACTTCCCGTAAAACGTTGTAAAACTTCTGCCGCAGCCATGCTGAAAGCACTATGACCAGAAGTATATTCAGCAAAGGGAGGGGTAGGAAAAGTATTCACTTGAAATGTCCTCCAAAATTCACCTTGAATTTCTATTGTTCCTCTGCCTGCACCGCCCCAGGCGTTTATAGTCTTGCCTCTAAATAAGTGTCTTATTGCTGTTATTGGCCGACAATAATCATAAAATCTTTTGGCTTCCCAGGTTGCTATAGAAGCATCAAAAATGGCATTTGTTACCGCAAAAAACATTTTTACACTAGCATCTAAATCTAAGTGGTCCCTTTCGGCAACAAATGAGGTAAAAATGGTCCAATGACCAGGCGGTAATTCCGATTTGGGGCCATCTGCCCAATATTCAGCCATTATTTTTTGCACGGGTGTTAGATTTGCCTGAATACCAATAATGTGTTTGGCCTGGTCTAAAAAACCTTGTGAGGTGATAGGTTGCGGAGGGGCCGGGCGAAATTGAGCGCCAGAGGTTAGGGCAAAGGGAATGACATTCCCCCAGTGTGGAGCTATATAATTAGGAGATGCTGGCCTGCTTTCGTTTGTTAGATACACAAGTTTTTGCCATCTGTCAGGATGAGGAATTTCTTGTACTGTTGAAGGGAAATGGGGATTGCATGGGGGATTTACACTTACATATCCGGTAGTATCAGCATAATTTCCTGTTTCATTTGCCCCGTCAGTTTGACGGAAAGTCAAAACTAAATTTGCAGCCTTGTTTCCAACGCCAATAGGTGTAGTTACAACAGTAGAAATATTAGTTGGGTCTAAACCCAATATAACCATTTTGGCAACAAACATTGGCGTTACCGTTGCTTGCGGAAATTGGTCTGACAAAGATCTGAATGCTGCATAATGAATTGCTCTTTCTTTATTCGAAATAGTGTTTTCAGCAATCGGCCTCTGTGGTATGCCGCTTTGAGTAGGCTTGGCGATAGGATCATAAGCCGCCCAGGCATCATAGATGCAGGTGTAAACAATGGCAATAGAACGTGCCACCATTGGAGGTCCAGGTTTGGTTAGGCGAATTGCTTCTAAAAGCAACTCATTCCATTCAATTAAAATGTTGTTCATTTAATAGGATTTAATTTTTTGCCTGCTTAGTTCAGTTTTCGGCTTTACCGTCTTACTCTATTTAGGATTTTCTGAAATCTCCTTTTTTGTTTCGATATAATATCTCACAATTCCTAAATATAGAATCTCCACCTGTAAATAGCAAGCATTTCCAAACACAACTTTCGAAAATTCACCCGCCCAGCGGTGTATTTGCGAAAGAATGTATGTTTTCTTTACTGGCTATTACCTGGGTTTCTATATATAATAAACCTGCCTGTATTTTTTTTAAATTTTTGCCGCTTTCTTTAGCATAACGGTTTTGATATAAAAGAAAACGGATATAAGAAAGCTCCTGCGTTGGTCCAAGGAGCATGGGCACAAAAGAAAGCATGTTGCCTGTAATTGGACCACCGTGCAGATGAAGTAAGGAGTATGGATATGTCTGCTCTTCATA
>JBBQVY010000158.1:0-11419 GCA_038211085.1 Chitinophagales bacterium
GATGAATTGAAAAGCCTACTTTCTTATCAATTAACCGGACCTAAAATTAAGCAGGGATCAACATTTGTTGACCTTTACCTGAGTGAATATGAACGAACAAAAAACCCGCATCATCCGGCGGGTTTGCATTTGTTTATCCACTAAAAAGTTACACCTCTAGCTTGTTAATTCATCAACCTGTGCATATACATCTGCTAAAGGCAAGTCATAGCCGATAGCACTTATATGAATGTGTTCGTCTTTTGTTTTTGCGGTTGTAAGTATCCAGGTATCTCCACTTCTGGTGTATACATCTGCCGAAAGTTCGATACTGCTTACTAACACATAATTTTGTAGCGAGGGTATACTTCGATACAGTTTAAATTTTGTTCCGCGGTCGTAATCCTCTGTTGAGCCGGAAAGCACTTCAAATATAACTGTGGGATTGAGTAGTGTATCAAATTGATCATCGAGGTATTCTTCTTTGCCGCATAAAATCGTTACATCAGGATAAGTATATAAACCATTTACGATATTATGAACTCTTATATCACTTGGGAAAACTGAACAAGATTTTCCTTTTAAAAAGTTATATAATTCAGCTATTAATGCAGCTACTATTTTATTATGCTCTTTGGTAGCGCCTGCCATAGCAAATATTTCTCCTTTGTAATATTCACTTTTTTCAAAAGCTTTCCGTTCAAGTTCGAGGTATTCGATCTCTGAAATTGTTGCTTTGGCGATTGCGGACATAAAATAATTTTGATTATAAAATTAAACTAATTAGAATAAAGGCAAAAGCTAAAAGGCAATGGCAAAAAGTTAACAGGTAACAGATCATCAGGCACCTTACTGTTGAAGGGTGCATTTATATGCACCGCTTTTAAAAATGTACTTAAAAAGAATAACCCGGAAACATCATTTCCGGGTTACGTGTTTATTTGTTTTAATAACAATCATCCCTTCATTTCAGCAAAAAACTTATGGAAGTAAGGAATGGTTTCTATTCCCTTGTAAAAATTTGCCAGGTCAAACTTTTCGTTAGGGCTATGCAGGTTATCGCTGTCTAAACCAAAACCCAGGAAAACCGTTTTAAGCCCCAACTCACTCTCAAACAAAGCTGTAATGGGTATGCTGCCACCGCCTCTTACAGGAATGGGAGGCTTGCCAAAGGTGGCCTCAATTGCTTTGGATGCTGCCTGGTATTCAAGGCTGTCAACCGGTGTAAGGTAGGGGTCTCCACCATGATGTTCGCTGGCCGTAACTGTTACATAAGCAGGGGCAATTTTTTCAATGTGATCAATCAGCATTTTAGTCATTTTTTCGCTGGTTTGGTTGGGTACCAGGCGACAACTGATTTTAGCAAATGCCTTTGATGGTAAAACTGTTTTTGCACCTTCGCCGGTGTAGCCACCCCAAATACCATTAACCTCCAAAGTAGGACGAATACCGGTACGTTCGTTGGTGGTATAACCTTCTTCGCCCCAAAGTTGTTTTACACCAAGATCTGATATGTATTCAGCTTCGTTGTAAGGAGCCTTTGCCATATCCTTTCGTTCCTCTTCTGTGGCTACCAATACATCATCATAAAAACCGGGTATGGTAATTTCGTTTTTATCGTTGTGCAAACTGGCTATCATTTGTGCCAGAATAGTTATAGGGTTGGCTACGGCACCACCGTATACGCCACTATGAAGGTCTCTGTTGGGGCCGGTAACTTCCACTTCAATGTAGGTTAAGCCACGCACACCCACATCAATACTGGGTGTCTCAAGGCTTAACATGGCTGTGTCGCTTATAAGTATCACATCGGCTTTAAGTAAGTCTTTATTTGCTTTTACAAATGTGCCCAGATTGTTGCTGCCTACTTCCTCCTCACCTTCGATTAAAAATTTTATGTTGGTTGGTAACGAATTGGTTTGAACCATTGTTTCCAGCGCCTTTACATGCATATAAAACTGGCCTTTATCGTCGCAGGCGCCACGGGCAAATATTTTACCATCTTTTATTACGGGTTCAAAAGGACCGCTATGCCAAAGGTTTAGCGGATCGGGAGGCTGAACATCGTAATGTCCGTAAACCAATACCGTTGGCTTTAATGGATCAATAATTTTTTCTCCATATACAATTGGGTGGCCGGGAGTTTCAAAAAGCTGGGCCTTATCTGCACCAGCCTCTAACAATCTTTCCTGAACTTTTTTGGCACACGCAATCATATCAGGCTTATGTTCGCTGCGGGCACTTACACTTGGAATGCGCAACAGTTCCAGAAGTTCTTCTAAAAACCGGTCTTTATTTTTTGCCTGAAAATCTTTCCATTCCTGCATGGTATAATGTTTTTATGGTAAAATAAATGTGGCTGCGAATATAACTAGTATTCAGGAGGTGCATCTGTGATTACCTATCATAAGTATGACAGCATATTGAAGTAAACAACAATACAGTTACAATGGTTAACATTTCTTTTTTTGATTACCTGAATAACTTTCAGTTTACATTCGTTTGAAACTTATTAATCCAATTTTCACATACAAATCATCATCATGAAGTTTAAAATTTTAAGAGTGGCATTGCCAGGTATACTTGGGTTGTTTTTGGCGGCAGGATGCGGTAAAGACAACCCAACACCAGATGTACCTGCAACAGTTGACTTTAGCCCATTAACTGCTAATAGTACCTGGACTTATCAAAATACTCCCGGTGCAAGTTTTACGCTTACTGCAACTAACAAGGATACCGTAGCAAATGGTAAAACCTACCGTGTACTTTTAAACTCTACCGGCGGTAATAATTACCTGGGTAAATCAGGTAGTAACTATTACAGGTTTGGTACTATTGCCCAGTTAAATATTAGTGCGGCCGAAGAGTTGTATTTGAAAGATGACCAGCCGGTTAATGCCACCTGGTTAGCTACGCAAAGTTTTACAGTGCCAGGTATTCCTTTACCGTTAACAGCCAATTTAAATTATTCAATAAAAGAAAAAGGGATCAGTCGTACCGTTGCCTCAAAAGCATTTAGTAATGTTACACATGTTCGCCTTGATCTGTCAATAACAGGATTTGGTTCTATTGGCGGCGGTGATTTTTTTTATGCTGATGGGGTAGGATTGATAGAGAACGAAATCAAAATAAACGTACCGGGTCAGGCTGCCATAAATCAAACGCAAGTCCTAACTGCCTATACAATTAAATAGATAATATTTTAATAAGAAAAAAATCGCTTTTTCTTAACCTTAGTAACGTTCTTAGTCTTTACTTTCGTTCAACGATAACGCCTGCTATCCATCAGCCTTTGTAATTTTTTTCCGCATTTTGATAATTAGGAGAGAAACTGCAGAGGCTGAGCCAATTATAGGCGGTCTTGTTTTAACCGGTGCTTTTTATCAGACAGTAAATTATCCAGGGTCCACTCTATAGTATGCTCAAAAGGAAACTGACGTACAGGGCAGGTAAATTTATTGCACAACCTGCAACTGAAAGGAAGACAACCATCAGTGTGCACAAAAAATTCGACTGAATCTTCAAAGTTTGTTCTTATCAGGTTGGTAAGGTCATCAATTTCCGCATGTGCTTCATGCACGTTCAAATACCAGGGAACAGTAAGGTGACAGTCTATGTGCAACTGGCTTCCATATTTTATAACTCTAAGGTTGTGAAGGTCTATCCAGTTAACTTTCTTATTGTCGTTTAAGACACTTACCATTTGCTTCAGGAGGTCCATATCCTGTTGATCCATTATACCGGCCAACGACTGGCGAATGATGAGGTAGCCGCTACGCATGATAAAGATGCTCATGGTAAGTGCTATTATTTTATCGAGCCAGGCTATTTTAGTAATGCTCATAATGATTAACCCTGCTATGATACCAAGTGTTGACCAGGTATCTGTTTGCAGGTGCTTTCCACTTGCCTGTAATGCAAGAGATTTATTTTTGCTGCCCACTTTTATGCAAATGAAACCGGCAACATAATTAATGACTGCAGTAGCACCTACCAGCACTATACCAAAATCCAGGGAAGAAATGGGCTTGTTTGAAATGAAATTTGCAATGGTTTCATAAATAATTAATACGCCTGCTGCTACTATTAAACCACCCTCAGCAGCAGCAGAAACAAACTCAGCTTTACCATGGCCATAAGGATGGTTTTCATCACTGGGTTTGGCCGCAATATATAGACTGTATAAGCCTATTACTCCTGCCAGTACATTCACAATACTTTCCAAAGCATCAGATAAAATTGCAAGCGAACTGGTAAGATAGTAGGCAACCATCTTGGCTATAAATAATACAACTGACAAAGCAGTTATCCATTTTTGAACCCGTAAATTATATTGAGCAGTTTGCAAGAAGATTTGATTAGGATGAATGAAAAGAGGAAAAAATTAAATTTTCAAGTTGAATAAAGGTGCAATGATAGCATTCAAATACAACATCAAAACTGGGTTGTAATTAAAGCGGAAGGATCATTAATCGCCTGATTGGGCCAGGTGTTTTTTTCTGCGGGCAGCAATCAATCCTTTTATTTTATTCAAAGAACGGTAATAAAATTCCTGGTTAAATAATTGCGAGTCCCGCATGGCTTTATAGGTCAGAAATAAACCAATGGGTATAAGTACTGCTGTAGAAAGCCACATGCCGGCAAATGGCGACATTTCATCTGACTTTACAAATTTTTCTCCAAAGGTGTTGAAGAGGTGAAAGATTACAAAGAAGATTACAGCAAATATTAATGGCGTTCCCAACCCACCTTTTCGAATAATAGACCCCAGTGGTGCTCCAATTAAAAACAATACGATACAGGCTATTGATAAAGTGAATTTTCTATGCCACTCAATTTGGTGATAAGTCAGATCTTTTTCTTTTGTTGCAAATTCTTCAGCCAATAAATTTACACTGCCATGTACCGAGCTTATGACCGCAAGGCTCTTTTCAAAAACATCCATCTTAGCAGAATCGGCAATCAGCTTATTTAAACTGGTTACTTTTTTTAATGAAGCAGACTTTACATATTGCCATGATGAATCAGTGTACTTAACAAAATCCATATAAGGTCTAAGATCGGCATTTGACTTCTTAAAGTAATAATTCCGGTACTGTTCCATAGAGTCAATTGCTTTATTAAGCTGCCTTACGCTAAGCATTTTATAATTGTCTTTAAAGGCACTATCGGCAGTCTTATTCATTTTAAAACTGCTTAGGTCAAGTATCTTCTTATATTCTTTAAATCCAAGTCTTATAAATTCCGTATTGGTAGTATACTTGTTTCCTTTTTCTTCGTAACGCCACCCATTTCTTAAATCAAATTCAAGTGAACGTTTATCGTCTGATACTTTCATTAGGCCACTTTCTGCTATCAAACTAAAATCCTGCAGGCCATAATTCTTTTCATAAATAATCACATTCCTTATTTCGTTTCCATCTTTTGATTTGTTGCCAATTTTTATAACATAGCCATCAATTTTATCATAGAACACCCCTTCTTTAATGTCAAAAGCTGGTTTGGATACTATGATGTCGTACTTGAGCGTGTTCAATTTTAGATTAACAACCGGTATAATATTGTTTGCAAAAAGAAAGGCAATACCTGCAATAATTAGTGTAACAAAAAACAAAGGCTGCATAAATCTTAGTAGAGGTATGCCTGCTGATTTTATAGCTACCAGTTCAAAACTTTCGCCCAGGTTTCCAAAAGTCATAATGCTTGAAAGCAATAAAGCAAGAGGTAATGCAAGTGGAACATTAAAAGCAGCTACAAAACCTGTAAGTTTTGCTAGCGTAATAAAATCAAGGCCCTTACCAACCAGGTCATCTATGTACAACCAAAAAAATTGCATAACCAAAACAAACAAAGTAATAAGGAAGGTGGCCAGGAAAGGTCCAATGAAAGCTTTGATGATCAGGGCATCCAATTTTTTTATCACTCTGTAAAAATTAACCTGTTAATGGGTGTCGCAAATGTAACATTTTACGGGTAGGCAATTTGTTAGTCAAATTGTAATGCTAAAGTTGGTATTTTAAACTGTCAACAACTTGCAATGTGCACCAAATATTGTAAGGCTTTTTAGTGGTTTTCGGCACTAATTTTACAGCTATGCAGCATGAATTTCAATTAACAAAGTTTGAAACAGAATTGATAGTTAATGCTGAAGTAATGCTTGCCAAAAACAGGATCATACAAAAAGTGGTTGGTTTGTTTGCTGCATTGAGCGAGAAGTATGTTTCAGTAGCCGCAACTTCGTTAGTTTCCGATGTGAATTGCAAAAGTCCTAAGATTGCACGAGGGGAGAATTATCTTTCTCTCCCTTATGTAATGCTTGATTATCCCAGGAATTTCAGTAACAAGGATGCTTTTTCTATTCGAACATTCTTTTGGTGGGGTCAACACATTAGCATCCATCTTTACCTATCCGGCATTTACAAAAGTAAGTACCAGAATAAAGTAGAAATAGCCATAAATAAGGGTCTTTTACAAGATTGGTTTTGGTGTGTAAATCAAAACGAATGGCAACATCATTTTGAAGAAGATAATTATGTTTCCATGCAACAAGGTTTTGATGCAACACCTCATGAACAGGTCAATTTTCTTAAGATAGCAAAAAAAATTCCACTGAATCAGTGGAATTCATCTACAGAAACTTTGTTAGAAAGTTTCACTCTTTTAATAAATATTATTAGGGATTAACTGCCTATACGGTGGAAAAGATCTTTGATCTGAGACTCCCATAACTGACTTTGATCTGCTATTTCCTTTTTCTCGGCAAAATCTTTAATTATCAGAATAGTTTGATTGGTCACTTCAGACCTTTCTATTTGAAATTCAAAATATTCTTCTTTTGGTGTGTGCGTCCAATGATAACGCACAAATTTATCTTCTTGTTTATCCATTAACTGGGCTTTCTCTGTAGTATTTTCCCAGCTAAAACTAAAAACATGCTCCTTACTCTCGTCAACTTTATCCGCAAACCACTCACCCAATCCCGCAGGCGTTGATAAAAATTCAAATAAAATACCGGGTGAACACCTTACCGGATACTCTAATGTATACAACTGTTTTTTACTCATACTTTTCCTTTTCTTACTGACAAGGTTTGCAATAATATAAAATTATTATTTGCGCCAAAATATTTTTTTGAAAATGGCTGTTATTGTTAAACATTTTGAAACATATTAACCTAAGAAAAAAGTCGATTTCTTGGATTAAATTCTTTTACTCTTATTGTTGGTTAAACATTGTTTTTAGGGGCAAAAATTTTTTGGGTTGTATAATTAGAAAGGTTAATTTGGATTTAGATTGAAGATCTTTGAGAAACACCACGCCCCCCCAGCAACCAAACAACCATCCTACACACCTCTAAAACCAGCACTTATGAGTATGCGTCAACTCAAGATCACGAAATCAATAACCAATCGTGAATCACAGAGCCTTGAGAAATACCTGCAGGAGATTGGAAAAGTAGACCTGATATCACCGGAAGAAGAAGTAAAATTGGCCGTTAAGATTAGATTGGGAGATCAAAAAGCATTAGACAGACTCACCAAAGCAAACCTGCGCTTTGTAGTATCTGTAGCAAAACAATACCAGAACCAGGGGTTAACGTTACCCGACCTCATTAATGAGGGCAATCTGGGGCTTATTAAAGCAGCACAAAGGTTTGATGAAACCCGCGGCTTTAAGTTTATTTCGTATGCCGTTTGGTGGATTCGGCAAAGTATTTTACAGGCACTGGCAGAGCAAAGCCGTATTGTAAGATTGCCATTGAATAAAGTTGGTCTCACCAACAGAATAAGCAAAGCGTACCAGCAATTAGAACAGGAATTTGAACGAGAACCTACAGCAGAGGAATTATCAGAACTATTGGAAATAAGCACAGAAGAAATTTCTGCAGCCCTTAATATGGCAACCAGGCATATTAGTATGGACAGTCCTTTATCCGATGGAGAAGACAATACCTTAATGGATGTACTTGTTAACCCAAATGCCACGCGTACTGATGAAAAACTGGAACACTACGAGTCGTTGCAGCTTGAAATTGAAAGATCGCTTAAAACCTTAACGGAAAGACAAAAGGATGTTCTATGTTATTTTTATGGCATTGGAGTAGATCACCCTTTAAGCCTTGAAGATATTGGTGAACGTTATAGTTTAACCCGAGAAAGAGTTAGGCAGATAAAAGACAAAGCCATCAATAAGCTTAGAACTACTTCAAGGTGTAAACAGTTAAGGGTTTACCTGGGTTAGAATTTAAAAGAGGCTATCAATTATATTTTACAGACTTAAAATATAGTTCAGCCAACTATATTTGCATTTTTTAAGTGAATATGACTTAGGTTGTATTCACTTTTTTTGTTTATTTCTTATAACCGGATATAGTAACGAATTCGTTAAGCAAGATTTATGGAAGGTTACCTATCATACTTTAAAAATTGTTGAATAATGTTTGAAAGTTTAAGTGAACGGCTGGAGACCGCGTTTAAAAATCTTAAAGGCGAAGCCAAAATTACCGAACTCAATATTGCTGCTACTTTAAAAGAAATCCGTCGTGCGTTGGTAGATGCGGATGTAAATTTTAAAATTGCCAAAGAGTTTACCGATAAGGTTAAAGAATTGGCTTTGGGCAGTAAAGTTATTAATGCAGTAAGCCCGGGTCAGTTAATGACCAAAATTGTAAAGGATGAGTTGGCTGAGTTAATGGGTGGCACTGAAAGTGAATTTCAAATTACCGGTAACCCGGCTGTAATTCTAATTGCAGGTTTACAGGGTAGTGGTAAAACCACATTCAGTGGAAAGCTTGCCAATTACTTAAAAACCAAAAAAGGTAAAAGCCCTTTATTGGTAGCAGCAGATATTTACAGGCCTGCGGCGATTGACCAGTTGATGGTTTTGGGCGGACAGATTGGGGTGGATGTTTATAGCGAAAGAGAGAATAAAAATGCAGTAGATATTGTTCAGAATGCTATTAAAGAAGCAAAAGCAAAAAATAAGAATGTTGTCATAATAGATACTGCCGGCCGTTTAGCAATAGATGAAGTGATGATGACTGAGGTTTCCAACATTAAAGCTGCAGTTAACCCGGTTGAAGTATTGTTTGTTGTAGATAGTATGACGGGCCAGGATGCTGTAAACACGGCAAAAGCATTTAATGACAGGCTAAATTTTACAGGCGTTGTTTTAACCAAATTGGATGGTGATACACGAGGTGGTGCAGCTTTATCAATCAAGTATACTGTTGATAAGCCTATAAAATTTGTTAGCAGTGGAGAGAAGATGGAAACGCTGGATGTTTTTTACCCGGAACGTATGGCACAACGTATTTTAGGCATGGGGGATATTACTACTTTGGTAGAAAAAGCCCAGGCTCAGTACGATGAAGTAGAAGCTAAACGACTTGAAAAGAAAATACGTAAAAACCAGTTTGACTTCCAGGATTTTCTTGATCAATTGCAACAAATTAAAAAGATGGGTAACCTTAAAGACCTTATGGGTATGATACCTGGTGTGGGCAAGGCTATTAAGGATGTAGATATCAGCGATGATTCGTTCAAAGGAATTGAAGCAATTATCAAAAGCATGACGCCTTACGAAAGAAGCAACCCGGATGAAATAAATCCAAGCCGCAAAACAAGAATTGCAAAAGGTTCAGGAAAGGATATAGCCGATGTAAATGCTTTTATGAAACAGTTTGAGCAAATGCGCCAAATGATGAAAATGATGAACAAGATGCCAATGGGTATGGGTAAAATGCCGGGTATGAGAAGATAATTATGAGCCATCTTGCTGAATTTATTTCAGCATCCCATGTATCTCACTTGAAACTTTCCAGGGGAACCTGAAACAAGTTCAGGATGACGAATCCCCTAAGTCAATTACATTGGGTGAAATTGTTATTTTAAATGTCTATTTAAGACAAATCATTAAAAAATTTCTAATTTTTTTAATTAACGATACGATTACATAAAAACAATAATGCATTTATTGGAGCGTATTAGTTTAAGGGATACATTTGCGTTTTGAAACCAATATTAATTAACCGCATTTAAATTTCTATTTAAGATGCCAGTAAAAATGAGACTGCAAAGACACGGCAGTAAAAAACGTCCTTTCTACTTTATTGTAGTGGCAGATGCCAGGGCACCAAGAGATGGCAAGTTCATCCAAAAGATTGGAACTTACAACCCATTAACAGTTCCGGCAACCATACAGCTGGACCGTCAGAAAGCGCTTGATTGGTTGCACAAAGGATCGCAACCAACAGACACCGTTAGAAGAATTTTATCTTTTAAAGGAGTATTGTACCTGAAGCACCTTTTGCGTGGTGTTAAATTAGGTTTGTTTGATGATGCTACAGCTATGGAGAAATTCCAGGTTTGGCATACTGATCACGAAGCACAAATAAGGAAACGCAGCGAAGAAAACCGCCGTGCACAGAGAACCAGGAGAAATCCCCCGGTTTTTAGAAAAGTAGAAAAGGGAACTGATGCAGCTCCCACTACAGAAGCAAGTGCAGAAGCTTAATAATGACCATTATTTTTTAGAGTCCCTGGCATGCCAGGGACTTTTTTATTTCGATAATTTACGCCGATTATGATCAATGACTACTACAACATTGGCAGAATTGCAGCAACGCATGGCTTAACCGGTGAAGTTGTATTGGAACATGCATTAGGAAAAAAAACCGATTTGAAAGGATTGGAAACCCTGTTTATTGAAGAAGGTAAAGGCACTTTTTTGCCCTATTTTGTTGAGGGGTCAAAGCTGAAAAATGATACGGAAGTATATGTGAAATTAGAGGGGTATAATACCAAAGAAGGCTCAAAACGATTGGCTCGAAGAGAAGTTTGGTTATTAAAGGCCGATTTTGAAAAGTTTGTAGGCAAATCGTCGCCGATTGGATTGTTGGGATATATGATGATTGAGGGTACGAATAAAATTGGTGAAATAATAGAAGTAATTGAACAACCCATGCAAGTATTGTGCAAGGTTATGATCAATGGAAACGAAGCATTAATTCCTATACACCAGGAAAGCCTAAAAAAAATTGATCATAAGAAAAAGCAAGTAATAGTTGACCTGCCTGACGGGCTTTTGGAAATTTTTAGTTAATACCAGTTGGAGCTTGATCATAATAAGTCAATTGTAAGTGTAAAGTATGCTTCGACCCCAACGATATATTACCCATTTTGATCTTGACAGCTTTTTTGTTTCGGTTGAAGTATTGAAAAATCCAGAGCTTAAAGGAAAGGCGGTAATAGTTGGCGGTCATAACGAAAGAGGAGTGGTTGCAGCTTGTAGCTACGAGGCAAGGAAATTTGGCATTCACAGTGCCATGCCTATGAAGAAAGCTATGCAGCTTTGTTCTCATGCTATTGTTTTAAGCGGAAGCCGTAGCGACTACAGTAAATACTCAAGGTGGGTAACTGAAATTATCGCATCAAAAGCC
>JBBQVY010000159.1:0-11402 GCA_038211085.1 Chitinophagales bacterium
CACGTTTTGTGCCCTTGCATCTGTGGCTGATATGTTTATGGTATTACTTTTATACAATGCTTTTACAGTATTTACCAAAAGTTCTTTCTGGGTATTTTCAATGTCGGTAAAACATATCGTATTACTCATCTTAATTGGGGGCATAGGCGCGGTATTAGCAGAAAGAAGACACTTACTTGCAGGCTCCTGGAATTATTCTGATGCTATGCCGATTATACCAATTGCAGAAGCAGGTTTATCACCGGTATTACAATTCATGCTTTTGCCATTGCTGATATTTAAACTTTCAGTGGCAATAGGTAAACGGTTATAGTAAATATTTTTTTGTACCCAACCTTTGTACTACATTTTCACTTCAGTTGCCCGTCCGAATGCCGGCCGGGCGAATGTCACCCACTTGTACGTCTTGTAATTCTATTGAGCTATTTTTTTGGTAAAACCAAAAATTACGTAGTAATTGAAACCACGCATACACTGCGGCGAAACGTATTTACTGTACAAGTGTGCGACGCAACAAATGCACAATAAGTGTTGTGCAGCCTGGTCCACCAATTGTATTTACATTCATCATATATTTTATTAAACAACGCCTACTTACCTGAATACGTAGAATAAGAGAAGAACAACTATAAGTTTACGGGGTGGCGCAGCTTTGAATTTCATTAAGACAGAACGTTAAGAATTTTATGCCATTTCTTTTTGCTTTTAGCAGGTAATCAGTATCCCCTTTGTCAGAATATGTTTAATTTAAGAGAGTGACTATTGTCACATAAAATAGCAAAACAAAATATCAACTTCGATGAAAATTGAATATTATGAAAATTGAACAAATTTATACCGGTTGCCTGGCACAGGGAGCTTACTATATAGAAAGCCAGGGGGAGGCCGTGATCATTGATCCGCTTCGCGAAGTAGAACCCTATATAGAGAAAGCTGAAAAGGACAAGGCTACCATTAAGTATGTTTTTGAAACACATTTTCATGCTGACTTTGTTTCGGGTCACCTGGATCTTTCAGAAAAAACCGGTGCATCTATTGTTTATGGTCCAAATGCAGAAACTTCTTTTAAAGCCATTATTGCAAAAGACGGGCAAAAATTTAAAGTAGGTGCTGTAACATTTACGGTGTTGCATACGCCGGGGCATACCATGGAAAGCTCGTGCTATCTCTTAACCGATGAGCATGGAAAAGATGTAGCTCTTTTTTCGGGTGATACTTTGTTTATAGGCGATGTTGGCCGCCCGGACCTTGCACAGAAAGCAGGTGTTTTAACAAAGGAAGATCTGGCTGCAACCCTGTACAAAAGTTTGAGAGAAAAAATATTGCCACTTAATGACGACATTATTGTTTACCCGGCGCATGGTGCCGGCAGTGCCTGTGGCAAAAACATGAGCAAAGAAACAACCGATACATTGGGTCATCAAAAGCTAACTAATTATGCATTGAGGGCAAGCATGACCGAAGGTGAATTTGTAAAAGAGGTAATTACAGGTCTTACCCCTCCGCCAGCCTATTTCTCTTTAAATGTATTGATGAATAAAGAAGGATACGAAAGCATAGATGAAGTAATGGAAAGGGGAAATCATGCACTGTCTCCGGATGCCTTTGAAACAGCAGCAAACGAAACTGACGCCCTTATGCTTGATACAAGAGCAGCACAGGAATTTGCCCGTGGCTTTATACCTAACTCTATAAACATTGGCATTGATGGAAGCTTTGCTCCATGGGTAGGCACCCTGGTTCCGGATATAAAACAAAAGCTGTTGATTATTGCAGATAACGATCGTGAAGAAGAGGTTGTTATCCGTTTGGCAAGAGTTGGATATGATTTTACCATTGGGTATTTAAAAGGAGGATTTGAGGCTTGGAAAGCAAGCGGAAAGGAAGTGGATACCATTTCGGTAATAGATTCTCAAGAATTGGCTGAGGAAATAAAGAATGAGGATCCTCAAATTATTGATGTAAGAAATCCTGCTGAGTTTATAAGCGAACATGTTAAGAACGCCGAAAACCGCCCATTAGATACACTAAACGAAAGCATGGCTGGTCTTGATAAATCCAAAACGTACTATGTGCATTGCGCCAGTGGCTATCGGTCTATGATCTTTAATTCCATTTTAAAAGCAAGGGGTTTTGATAACCTGGTAGATGTGACAGGTGGTTTTAATGCCATTAAAGAAAGCGGGTTGGTAGAAACAACTGACTTTGTTTGTCCTACCACTTTAAAGCAGGGATAAGTTGGAATTAATAGTGGTACAACCCATGTCATTAACCTAGGGTATTCGTCCTCCTGAACTTGTTTCAGGTTCACTTGGAAAGTATCAGGTGAGATACAGGGGATGCTGAAATAAATTCAGCATGACGGCTCGTTTTAAATGAATCGCACTTCTATAGTTACTTACATTGGTAAGTACAACCTTAAAATTTAACCAGGCTTACGCAATAACGTTAGCAAATTTGTACCACCTTTAATATTGAGATCTCAAGCAGCAGTTGATCCTTCACGTGCTCTTTATCTCTCATAAAAAGAAATTTAAATGCACAAAAAACACCAGACAAACATTATGAACAGATCATCCCTATTACTCATTTTATTTTTTGTATTGTCCGCAGCTTGTACGGGCATTGCGCAACAACCGGTAAACCTCCCTGTTGCTGAATTTCAAAAAGGTATTCAGTCCCCGGAAATTCAAATTCTTGATTGTCGTACACCAGGAGAATATAATAGCGGGCATCTTAAAAATGCATTGCTTGCAGACTGGACTAAGAAGGATGAATTTATAAGCAGGGCAAGTGCTTTGGACAAATCAAAGCCCGTGTATGCATATTGTTTGAGTGGGGGCCGCAGTGGGCAGGCAGCAAAATATCTTACTGAGCAGGGCTATACTGTATATAATTTGGAGGGAGGAATTTCAGCCTGGAAAAGAGAAGGCAAACCTTTGGCGGAAGCTGTGGAAGTTGCTCCGATTAGCTTGCCGGCATACCATGCATTGATACCCGCAAACAAAACGGTGTTAGTTGATTTTGGTGCACAATGGTGCCCACCCTGTAAAATAATGAACCCTGTTGTTGATGCATTAGCCGCACAAAAGGCATTGAATTTTTCACTGGTAAAGATTGATGGAGGAGACCAGCCTGCTTTAAGCGTACAAATGAAAGTAGATGCTTTTCCAACATTTATTATCTATAAAAATGGTAAAGAAGCATGGCGTAAAACAGGCATAGTATCAAAAGAAGAGTTGATTAAAAATCTTAAATAATCTATAGCCATTAAAGGCCTGGCGGAACATTATTACAATTATTTGCATAATAACTGCTGCATGAAAAATTTCTTTAAAGAGCATTGGTTTCCCTCCCTGCTTTTACTGGTAGTGTTACTGGTTGTATCTAAAGAAATTTTTAAACCAGTAAAGGTGGAGGAACACGTTGCAACGCTTGATGTAAAGCCGGGTTATTGGGTGGCGCCCAATCTAAAGCTGGATAAAAGTTTGAATGATGAGCAGAGGAAATTGATTGAATATGGACAATCACTTATAGCCAATACATCAATATACCTGGGCCCTTCAGGTTCTGTTAATCATACAACTAACGGCATGAATTGCCAAAACTGTCATTTGGATGCAGGTGCCCGTCCCTGGGGAAATAATTACAGTGCGGTGGCATCAACATATCCAAAATTCAGGGAGCGCAGTGGTAAAGTTGAAAGCATACCCAAGCGGGTGAATGATTGCATTGAAAGAAGTTTAAATGGTACAGCTTTACCCGCAGATGGTCTTGAGTTGAAAGCAATAGTAACCTATATAGAATGGCTTGGTAAAGAAGTGCCAAAAGGTGAAAAGCCTACAGGTGTAGGTATAAGTGATGTAACTTATTTGGAAAGAGCGGCTGATCCTTTAAAAGGTAAAATAGTCTTTGATGCCAAATGCCAAAGTTGTCATGGAGCGGATGGTAAGGGAATTGCCAATTTACAGGGAGCCGGGTATACCTACCCACCCTTATGGGGTGAGCACAGTTATAATACAGGAGCGGGTTTATACAGGCTATCACGATTTGCAGGTTATGTAAAAGAGAATATGCCTTTTAACCAGGCATCGCACAGTAACCCTCTTTTAACTGATGAAGAAGCTTGGGATATAGCAGCATTTGTAAACTCGCAGTCAAGGCCCATTGCAAATATTTCGGCAGACTGGCCAAAGATTTCAGCAAAGCCACTTGATCATCCGTATGGCCCTTATCATGACGGATTTTCAGAAACTCAACATAAATATGGTCCCTTTAAACCCATTATTGAAAAGAGAAAGCAATTAAAAGCATTGGAAGCAAATAAGATTGTGGCAATTAATAAATAGTTAGAACAAATCCTTCGAATATCACTTGCAGCAATCTTTGAAAACCGGTTAAGTAAAAGCAAAGCTGGTTACCACTCCCTACTAATTAGAATGCTAATAATTCCATATTGAACACTTTTACAAGCAAGGTTTTACTTTAATTTATATACATGAATACTTACGAAGCCAGGCGAAATTTTTTAAAGCTTTCAACCCTTGCGAGCCTTGGTATCACTATAAACCCAATATCAGCATTTACAAAAACTACTGAAGTGAGTTCATTTAATAATCCTGTTGCAACTAAGCCTGGACAACGTATCATAACGTTATTACAAACAACAGATGTTCATTGCCAGGTTCATCCACACGATGAACTCTTTTGGGAGCATGACAAGGCCGTGTTTAGAAAAACGGGTGGCTATGCACACCTTGCCTGTTATTTTGAAGAGGCTCGTAAAAAAAATAAGGACACATTTATTGTAGATACCGGCGACATGTTCCAGGGTAGTGAGTTAAGTGTAAAGACTACCGGCAAAGCACTTCAACCCATTTTAAATGCACTTGGGTACGACTTGTATTTACCAGGTAATTGGGAGGTGGTGTATAACAAAAAAAACATGATGCACTTACTAGGTGGCTTACAGGCACCTACTATTTGTGCTAATATGTATCACGACATGGGCAATGGCATCAAAGGTGATTTGATATTTAAGCCATGGCATACCTGGACGGTTGCAGGAATTAAAATTGGCTTTGTGGGTTACACCGATCCATGGGTGCCTATTCGACAGTCACCGGCTTACAGTAAGGGGATTAAATATGCCCAGCCCGAGGAAAACCTGGCCAGTCTAATTAAAATATTGAAAGAGCAGGAGCAGTGCGATTTTATAATTCTTCTATCGCACCTGGGCCTATCGCAGCAAATTGCTTTGGCAAACAACGAAGCTTGTAAAGGAGTGGATTATATTTTTGGTGGCGATACTCATGAGCGGGTTAGAACTCCCATACAATGCAGATTTTCTAAGATTGTGGAGCCCGGGGCTTTTGGTTCTTTTGTTGGTAGACTGGACCTGGTAGTAGAAGATGGAAAAATTGTTAGCGACCATTATCACCTGGATGAATTAGATATTAAAAAGTACAAAGCCAATAAGTTAATACAGAAAATAATTGCCGATAATGAGTTGCCCTTTAAACAGGACATTGCAAAGATAGCAGGCTATAGCACTATACCCTTGTACAGGTATTTTGTGGTAGAGAATACCATTGATACCCTTATAACTGATGCCTTGAAGTGGAAGATACAAACAGACATTGTGTTATCTAATGGGTTTCGTTTTTGTCCGCCAAATTGTACACCAGATGCCACAGGCAATATACCCATAACCGAAGGTTATTTGTACGACATGTTACCGGTAAACTCTACCGTAAGGATTGCAAAAGCATCGGGAATGCAAATAAAAGAATGGCTGGAGAAAGAACTAAACAATGTGTTTGCAAAAGATGCTTTAAAAAGATTGGGTGGCTGGGTAGTAAAATTTAAAGGGATGAAGGTTGAGTTTAAAGCTTTTGATGAGCCGGGAAAAAGAGTGAAAAGTATACTTATACAGGGGCAGCAAATGGATGATGAAAAATTGTATTCAATATGTGCCTGCGAACGTGATGGTGACCCGGATAATGTTTTATGCAGAATGGTCAATGTAAAAGAAGCTGTAAATACTCCGTTTAATTTACACCAGGTACTAAAAGAATATTTAAAAATCCATTCGCCTGTTACACCATTGCCTGAAGGAAATGCCGTAGTACTGGATGCACCAGCAACCCTTCTTACGCAGGTTACAGGAGTTGATTACCAGTTTGTATAATACAAGGCCAACGTTGCCCGATTTAAATAATTACCCCCCGGGCGTCATGTTGATCAAACATCAACATCTTCTGCTTCATGCAAATGAAACCGGAGGATCCTGGACTTAAAATTCTGGATGGCGTCAATTTTTTTAAAAGCTATTTTTCTATCAATCAAAAGAGAGTAAAGACAATTAGAATCAGGAGAAAACACCCAAGCTGCAGCATACAGATTTTGAGGTTGACTCCTTGGACGAACTGGAAGGAAATGATTCAACAAACATCATCCTTTATGGGATAATTTAAAGTATGCAGTTGTAGGTGTTTTGTTTGGGATCGTGTTTGTAAAAGCTGAAGTCATTTCATGGTTTCGCATTCAGGAGATGTTCAGGCTGCAGAGCTTTCATATGTATGGAGTTATAGGAACTGCTGTGGTGGTAGGTATGCTCTCCGTTTTTCTTATAAAGAAGTACAACATCAAAACCATTGATGGGGAAACCATTGTTTTTCATCTCAAAAAATTTAATAAGGGGCAAATCTTTGGGGGTTTACTATTTGGATTTGGCTGGGCATTAACGGGGGCATGTCCAGGGCCATTATTTGCACAGGTAGGTACCGGGGCGGTGGCCATACTTATGGTAATTGTAAGTGCAATTGCCGGCACCTGGTTTTACGGTTTAATAAGAGAGCGGTTACCTCATTAATTTTAAAGTAAGAAACTCATTTTTATAATCTAACATTGCCTTCAATCTTTAAAAATATATACATGAAATACTTAATGGTTTCACTTGTAGCTGTACTGCTTATTTGTAACGTTCAAGCCCAGTCTAAAACGTACAAAATTGTTTTTGATATGGCAAGTAGCGATACGGCCGATCATAGTAGTATAATTAAGCAGGTAAATAATGTGCTCAAAAATGCTCCTGGCAGTAGTATAGAAATCGTGTTTCATGGTAAGGCAGTGTATGCATTGGTAAAAAATAGTACTACATTAAAAGACCGTCTGGACGATCTTGTAAATAACAAAGGGGTTATATTGGCTGCCTGTAACAATTCAATGAACCGTTATAACATTACAAAAGAAGATCTTATTCCTTCGGCGATTGTTGTACCTGTAGCCATGATTGAACTTGCTGATAAACAGGAAAAGGGATGGAGTTATATAAGAGCCGGGCATTAAGGGTTTATTAGTAAGAAATAATGCCACGAATGCACGAATGAGGTAAGATTTTTATTCGTGCATTCGTGGCAATTTATAAACTTTTCCCTGCTACTGTTTTATTCGTGCATTGGTGGCAATTTTTCTTTACTAATTACACATATATTAAGATGGGAACTCACAAACCTACCTTCTTTGTTCTAATATTGATGCTGGCTGTTTTCAATTTTGCCAGCGCAAATGCACAGCAAACCAGCAAAATTGGTAATGGTCAAATGCCAGCAATGGTAATGGATGCAGCGGGTGTGTTGAATATTGTTTATGGCAGGGAAGACAGCCTGTGGTTTTCAAGCTCCACCGATAAAGCCGGCACTTTTTCTTCGCCCCAATTAATTAAGGTTTTGCCAGGTTTAAACTCCTCGCATACACGTGGACCCCAAATAGCTGCCACTACTAATGGATTGGTAGTTACTGCTGCTAATGAAGAGGGTGACATTTTTAGCTTTACCAAACAACACCAACAATGGTCACAGGCTGCAAGGGTAAACGATGCAGACACCATAGCAAAAGAAGGGCTCATGAGTTTAAGTGCCGATCATCAAAATGCCTTTGCAGTATGGTTGGATTTGCGGGGAAACAGGCGTAACAAAATTTATGGCGCCGCCTCTTTCGATGGTGGTAAAACCTGGTCGAAAAATGTGCCTGTGTATATTTCTCCCGAGAAAACAGTTTGCGAATGCTGCAAACCTTCAGTTCTGGTAAGCGGTAATAAAGTTTATGTAATGTTCCGGAACTTTTTAGAGGGTAACCGCAACCTGTACCTAATCACTTCCACCGACATGGGTAAGCACTGGGGTAAAGCTCAAAAATTGGGCGAAGGTAACTGGAAGCTAAATGGCTGCCCGATGGATGGCGGTGGCCTGGCTTTAAGCGGTACCAATAACATAAACACCATTTGGAGAAGAGAAGGCAAGATATATACTGCTATGCCTGGTAAACCGGAGCAAGTAGTGGGGGAGGGCAAAGGCTGTATTATTGATGCCGGCCACGGTAAGCAATTTTTTGCCTGGACTGAAAACGGCGAGATAGTCGTAACCGATGGAGGCATTACAAAGAAAGTACTGGGCAAAGGGAGTCAGCCCACCATAAAAATTGTAGATGAAAACCACCTGGTTTGCGTATACACAAAAGATGAACAGGTAATGGCTGCCCTCCTTAAAATGTAAGACTTAGGTTATAGATTAATACATTCCCTGTGATAATTTTGTAATGGCAAGCTTATCATCATACACATAAATTTTCCTGATTGATTTTTATAATTTCTCGTTTGTTTATTTAACTTGAGCGTATATTGATGTTTGTTGAAACACACATCATTTCTTATCCTCGTTTAAGAGTAGTTCAATATTATACCTGATATTTCCAGTTTGCATTTTTCCAATAATTTGTTGAGGGGCCAAATGGTTTATTCTATTTGTTATTAATTTAATCTCGTGCCTTACAATGAAATTATTGTTACTATGCTTAGTGGCCTTGCTGCAGCCACTTGTTTCTAATTCACAACAAAATCCGTGTAGACTAAAAATTGTTACTGACAAACTAGCCAATACAAAAATTGCTTACACACCAGTTGTAGAAATGACTAGTGGTACCAATAAAATGAATCTTCATTTTTACAAAACAGGTCGTATTGTAGTTTTTTCTGTTGTGGTTACCTCCCAGGATTTGTTTTGTGTTGATATCACCTCGTCTGCAGTCATTCAATTTAAGGATGGCTCCTCAATTACTTTAAAGGCTTCTAATGCCGGCAATTGTACCGGTAATTTTCAGTCATCTATTTACGATAACCTGTCTTCTGCAGATATTCAGGCCTTTGCTACCAAAAAAATTATTTCGGTTAATATTTTGGGCCGCGGTCATGAGGCCGACTTTAAAGAACCAGATACAGATTCGCAAATGGTACAACATTATTTTAAGTGCATAAAGGACCTCGAATTTTAAAACGGGAAAATTCAATCCAGGTTTCCTTTTATTTTTCCTCCCTAAGTTTTTAGCATTGGGTTTATATTTGAGACTTTAATAATTGAATCAAATATTCCCCCTTGAAAAACATCGTAATTTTTGCATCTCTTTTTCTTTTTGCCTGTGTTAAAAGTAAAAATGAAGCCTGTCCAAATGCTCCCCAATACCAGGTGCTTACAGCAGGGGCAAAAGATTGGCTCCCTTACTCAAATAACAAAAGCCTGGTTTTTGAAAACGCATCGCGTATTCGGGATACGATATCACTACTCAACTTTTTTATTGGCGATGATAGTATATGGACAGGGGATAAATGCCCTACAACGCGGGGCCAGTTTATCCGTATTAATTTTTACGATAAAACCTCGCGTGATACCATTAGAACGCAGGTGGGCATGCAGGACGAACTGAGGGTATTTACAAAGTACAACAATCTCATTTTTTACGATGCTAAAAACATTCTTATAAATCCGGCTACCAACAAAAGGTTTGATGTATCGGCCACATTTGATGGCATTGCATTCTCTTCGGTACTTGCACTGGAATGTTCCACCGCTGACAATTGTCCTGCTTCCGGTATCACCAGGGTATACTTTGCAAAATCAAAAGGATTGATTGCCTACCAACGTAATGGTGTGCTTTGGGTGTTGAAATAGATCGTTGGGGGTTGTTCGTTGATTGTTCTTGCTGATTTGGTTTGAGGTTGTTCTTTGATTGTTATTTTAGAGTGATATTGACAATCATCTTTAAGCATTCGGCGTTCAGCACCCAGGCTTCATATAAAACAGGTTTTTCCTATTAAGAATATGTTTACTGAAAATATAAATACCAGCATTTGTATTGTTGGAGCAGGTCCTGCTGGCGCTACACTTAGCATTTTCTTGGGTAAGATGGGCATACCGCATGTTATAGTGGATGCTGCAGAATTTCCGCGGGATAAAGTTTGCGGCGATGGCTTGGATTTGAATGTTGTACGTGTGCTTAATCATATAGACCCCACCATTGTAACCAACGAATTAATGCATGCCAGTAGCAACTTCACTTCATCAGAAGGCATGCGTTTTATTTTACCCAATGGCAAGCAGGTTGACATTGTACGCAATGCTGAAAGCCGGCAAAAAGATCATGGCAACAAACCCATATTTTTTGTGAGTAAGCGAAGTGATTTTGACAATTTCCTGCTAAGCAAAATTGATAATGTTGTTGCCGATCTGCGCTTAAAAACACGCATCGAAAAAATTACAAAACAACCAAACGACTGGCTATTAAATAGTACGTCGGGCGGGCAGCCAATAACTATAACCTGCAAGCTTCTTATTGGGGCAGATGGCGATCACTCGATTGTATTGCGACATGTTGGAGAAAGAAAAATTGACCGGAACAATTATGCGGGTGCTGTTCGGCAATATTGGAAAGGAGTAGAAGGATTACATAAGGAAAACCTTATTGAAGTATACTTTCCAAAGAGTTTGCCTCTATCTTATTTCTGGATATTTCCATTGCCTGGCGGCGAAGCAAATGTGGGTTATGGTATGGCCAGTAATTACATAGCGAAGAAGAATATTAATGTGCGCAAGTCGTTTGAAGAATTGATTAAAAGCGATCCTTATTTGTCAAAGCGTTTTAAAAATGCAACAGCGCAGGAAACAGTGAAAGGGTGGGGCGTGCCTATGTCGGGCAGCAGGAGAAAGGCACATGGTGATGGTTGGATGCTGTTAGGGGATGCTGCATCTATTGTTTGTCCTACTTCGGGTGAGGGCATAGGCTCTGGCATGTTATCAGGTTTTGCAGCTTCAAAATTTATACAAAGGGCTATTGAGAAAAACGATTTTGGTGCCCACATGTTTACGCACTACGATCGCGAAATACATAAGCGTTTGGGTCGTGAAGAAAAGATATTTCGTTTGGTGAATAACATACCAGGCTGGGCTTTTACAACAGGTCTTAATACCGTTTTATCAAACCCTTTATTTAAGAAATGGTTGTGCAATACCGAGATGCAAAAATGGGTGGATACTGCTTATAACAAACCTATTGAAGTAAAGATGCATTAG
>JBBQVY010000160.1:0-11370 GCA_038211085.1 Chitinophagales bacterium
TGGGCACTGTAAGAAATGGACAAACACTAATGGTAGAAAGAAGACAACCGGTTATAGGGTCCGATACTATCTTTTTAAAGCTTTGGAATACTGAACCCAAACAATACATTTTGCAATTCACTCCTGAAAATTTGAATGCAATGGCAGTGCAGGATGCGGTATTAATTGATAATTACCTTAAAACTACCACTCAATTAAGTTTAAACGAGGTGACTACCGTAAAAATCAATAAAGACGGAAATGCTGCATCGGCAAATCCGCTACGCTTTATTGTGGTGCTTAGGGCTTCAAAAAGTATAATTGAAAATGATATAACAACAACAAAAGGAACTTTTAAAATTTCACCAAACCCGATAACTGGCAAAACATTGAACGTACAGTTTATAAACCAACCTAAAGGAATTTATAACATTGAATTGATAAATAACCTGGGCCAGGTAATTTTTAATAGCCAGGTGAAATATGCAGGAGGAACTATGTTTATGCCTTTACATATTACCAATGCAATTACAAAAACTGTATACCAATTACATATAAATAACCAGGCAACTAATCTTAAAACAAATATCAAGTTAATGGGAAATTAAAACAATCAAGAAACACTTCAAAGCAAGTAATTATTAAAGGACAAGCATTCATCAAGTCCTTCTTGCTTGAGAGCTGTATTTTTTTCTGATGTTGCAAACGCCCAGGGACTTGGAGAGCCAGGCATCGACCCTGACCCCTAATGCCTATGGCACCGGGGCACCTTTAGACCTTGGACTAAGTATCTTTATTGCTGCCGGTATTGGATATACTGCTTCAAAAAGAAAGGATAAAAAATGGAGCCGGGCAGCAGATGACCTGGCGAAGGACTATGGCTCTGCCAAATGCCTCTTTGTTTGCCACTTGTTTATTATCTTCTAATGGGGGTAATAGGCAAGTGGTATTACATATTATAGCTTTATTAAAATTTAATTAGTCAAAATGATTATGATTGGGAATAAAATAACAGGAGCCTTTGATGTTTCTTATTTCCTAAGGTTCATTTTCTTCTATTATTATTATTTTACTATAGCAATCTTGCCTTTGTAGCCATCATAGACCATAAAGGACTTTAGCTACTAGGTGTTGTTACCAAACACCATGTTTCAATCAATGAAAAAAATTCACTTGTGGTATAACTTCCAATAATTAGAATTACCATACTTACAGTTGGCAGCATGCTTTTGTGCTTCAGTATTATAATTACTGAGAACCGTGCTCCACTCTTTTACTGAAAGGCATTCTGTTGTTGCTTTATTTGCATTAAAACCGGTACCTGTTAAGGCCATTGCTTGTAATTGAAACAATTGTGGGGGTATATCATAATCTGCGGCCAGGCTGCGAATGATAGCAACAGAATCATACCCGGTGGATAAAATTTTATCTCCATCTGTAGTAGATGCTACGCTTGTTATAGCACCATGCTGGTACCTGGTGGCTCCCAGTTGTTTGTAGCTTAAAAGGCTCCATAACTGTATGCCTTGCTGCCATCCTCCGGTTACTACCCATTTATTTTGATTGCTAAATGTAGCAGTATTTACAGCCATGGCATGTTGCAGGTTACTGCCCAGTTGTTTGAGTGTGTGTGCATCCCATATACGGGCAGTCATATCGTCTGAGGTTGTTACAATCATAACTCCATCAGTACTAAAGCTTGCATTGCTTATTAAATTTTCATGCTGAAGTCTGACAGGGTTTTGTTGTAATTGCAGGTTGAATAAATAAGCCGAACTGTCTTTGCCCGTTAATAAAATTGTACTTCCGTCGGGGCTGAATACAACTTTTCGAAAATTGATTTTTGTTTGAACGCTTTTATAAATGGTATGCGTTGAAACATTCCAAAGTACCAGCGTATGATTGTTAACCGCTGCAAGTAGTAGCGTATTATCAGGACTAAGCGCTGCACAATTTACCTCAGCTTGCATAGGAAATGTTGCCAGCAAATTACCTGTTGCCACATCCCATGTTCTTGCCAGCGAATCATTAGAAGCAGTTACCACCTGCGTGCCGACAGTATTAAAAAGTGCTGTATTCACCCTGTCAGTATGAGACAGTTTAAATAATTGCCTGCCACTGCTTGCGTCCCAAATACGTGCAGTAGAATCACTGCTGGCTGTAACTACTTTGGTGCCATCAACATTGAAAGCACCAAACGTTACAATGCCCTGGTGATGAAGTATAGTTTCATTTTCAGCTTCAGGTTTGTTCATGCACCATAATCTTACCTTCTCATCGCGGCCCGTTGTTGCAAGCCATTGCCCGCTATTGCTGCAAGCAACGCTATAAACCCGGCCATTATGCAGCATTTCAGCACCTATTGGTTGTTGCCTTTCAATATCCCAAAGCCTTGCCTTTTTACTGCTGCACCCGGTTATTATCCATTTGCCGTTAGGGTGAAAGGCAGCACTCAACACGGCATCGTCGTGTTTAAAAATTGCTACGTTTTCATGTGTTTGAACATTCCATAAACGTGCAGTTGAATCTCTCGAAACGGATAATAATAAACGATCATCGCGGCTGAACGATACCCCTGTAACTTCACGTTCATGTTCAAACGAAATAATCTTTTGATGACTGTTAACATTCCAGAGGGTAGCTGTAAAATCATTGCCTGCCGTTGCTATAGTTGTTCCATCGTGACTATAAACTGCTGACAGTATAGTAAAAGGATGTTGATATGTAGCCAGTTTTCTGCCGGTTCCTACTTCCCATTCGGTAGCCACTCCATCAGCACACGCGGTTAATATTTTTGTTTCATCAATACTAAAAACTGCAGTGGTCACAGCATCCTTATGCTCAAAAGAACTTATTTTTTTACCACTTGCAATGCTCCACACAGTAGCAGTATGGTCATTACCTGCTGTAAGTAGCAGGTTGCCTTTTCTATTAAAGCACACTGATAAAACAGGCAATTCATTTTTAATATCCTGGCCCACCTGCAAACCATCAGCGGTTTTGAAAATCTTTACGGTTCCATTATTACCCGCTGTAACAATCAGGCTACCATTATGAGAGAAACTCACCTGGTTAACAATCGTCTTTATATCCACCATATTTTGCAAGGCAGTAACCGGTAAAAATTCCTGACCATCTGTTAGCAAGTCCTTTGTAAGATCAGGCTCCTCAGTAAGTACCATGGCATTGGCAATAAGCTGTAATGCATCCAAATAATTATTTTGCTTTCGTGCCGTCTGACTGCTGTTCCAATTGTTAAATGCCAGTTGCCGTTTGTTGTAATTGTTGGTGCGGTTAATGTAAAACGCAAACGAACTAATCAGGATAAACGCAAACAAAATAGCAGCATAAAGCAAGAGCCTGTTGCGTTTTTTTATGTGCCTTAATCGTTGTTCTTCCCTTGTACTATCGTCCAAATATTTTTTGTGCGTTGAATAGTTATTGCTGTATCGTTTTGCCCATTTTTCCGTTGGCTTAAACGTGTTGAACCACCCCTGCAATTGATGTAGTTCATTACCTGCAAGCAGGTCTTTGTTGCCCAGTGCATGGTCGTTGCTGCTATTTATTAATTTCTGGTAAAGCATGGCAGCTTCCGCTTCTTCATCAACCCATTTATTAAGCGTTCCCCACTGGCGTATCAGGCTTTCGTGCGAAATGTCTATGTACACTTCCTCACTATTTTGACTGGTATATTTTATTAAGAAGTTTCGTTTGTCGTTTATGAAGCGATCAATGATTGAAAGCACAACCGTTTCATCTTTGCCCGTTAATTCAACCAGTTCACTCAGCTTTGCGGGGCGTCTTACCTTCCTGCTTTTTTCGTCTATAGCTGTCAGCGCCTGGAAGATTTGTGCAGCAACTTTTCTTTCATCCTCCGTCATGCCCAGCAACGCTTCTTCTGCATGATTGGATAATGCCATTTGCAAACCACCTACTGCATTATAATCTTCAAGGGTAATGGTTCCTTTTACAGTTCCTCCATCAAAATCCCACATACGCATAAGAGCATGTTGCAGCAAGGGCAGTTCATCTTTAACCAGCTCAACATCGTTTAACAACCGTGTTAACAGGCCATTGTCCATATTGCCTTTATACAACCTGACCGGTCCTTCAATGGCTATTTTTAACTGTTCACGTGTTAGGCGGGGCACCAGGTATTGGCTTTGGTTTAAAGCTTCGGGCAGACCAAAAATTTGGGCGCAATCGCCAAAAAAATCCGAACGCATGGTAAGCGTTACATATACAGGTAAATCTTTTCTTTCAGCCAACAGCAGTAGCAGGTTCACAAATTCAATGGCCTCATCTTTCTTATCAAAATCCTGCTGGTTCAGGGCAAAGCGAAATATTTCTTCAAACTGGTCTATCAACAAAAACAGGTTGGAGTTTTGTTCTATGGCTGGTTGTAGCAGTTCGGTCAGCACGTTAATGCCCCCTTGTTTTAATTTAATTTCCAGCTCGGTGGCGTTGGTATATTTTGTTTGGGGAGGTAATTGTTTCAGCAGCTCTTCGGCAAGGTTACAAATGGGGCTTTGACCGGGTTTGCAAATTGCAATAATCCACTGATCGCGGTCATTCACAAGGTAACCTGCCTTTAGCCTTGGTATAACGCCTGCCCTTACGAGTGAAGATTTTCCACTGCCTGAAGTACCTGTGACACCAACAAAATTATACAGGTGCAGTCTTTTAAGCAGATCGAGTGTTTGTTGTTGCCGTCCAAAAAACAGAAGTGTTTCATCACTTTCAAAAGGACGTAAGCCTACAAAGGGATTGTCGTCGGTAGCTACGTATTGATATTGGAAAGCCTGGGTTGCATTGTACTGAGTTAAGGGTTGTGCGCTACCCGGCAAAGATTTTTCTTCGCCTAATGGGCCTGCAAGGGAGCTATCGTTACCGGCAGCGCTCATGTCACAACTTTAAGGTATTAATAAAATCATCGAGGCCGCCACCGTCAGGGTTGAGGTGATCACTGTAGTTGAACACATTCACTTTTACAAATCTTTGCTTTAAAACGAAATTCGTATTGTCTTTATGCGGGGGTAGCATGAAAACAAAAAAATCATCTACAGCATAGTTGTTGGCAACAATTACCTGTAAGGCTGCATTCATTCTTTCTATAACCCAATCTTTGGAAACCTTGCCATAAAAAAAGATAAGCTTGCTAACAACGCTGATGCGATCTTCTAAAAGATTGATGTTCTTGTGCGGATCATCGTCCTGCGGATTAATATAGGGCTGAATGTTTTTTTCGAGCATGGTCTTGTAAAGATCAAGGGCATATAGCTGGTCTTTTACGTGGGTGTCTAACAATACCGATAATTGACCACTGGCAGGCGCGGGCATTGCTTCCTTTATAATACGAGTAATGATGTCTTTTACCTGGTTGGTTAGTTCGCTTTTAACACCCTTTACAAAATCAAGGCGGGGGGCGGTTTTAGCACCACTATGCAGGTCGGTCAAAAATCTTTTATAGGGTTCTTCTTCTATCTCATCAAGGTTTAGTTGCCCCGGTACCCATATCAATTTATTTTTTGCAGATATAAGGCTGAGCTCAGCCTGTTTTTTAGTGTACCATGTTTCAGGAGCCAACAGTATTTCGTGACCGGGATATTGATCCAACAGATGTATGGAAAGGTCAGCATTTTCTAATGCTTCATTAACTGCATTCTCATGTTCTTCGTCTTCGTAAGGCGGGGGAATACCGGCTATAATTTCATAATCCGATTCCTTTAAAGCGCTGATGGTTTTGTTTCGAAGGCTACGTAATGTGTCGGGTACTTCGCCAAAGTAAATGGTAAATTTTTCTTCGGGTGGTGGCGGTGGTTTGCGCAAAATTTCAATCAGCTCAATAAGTGAATCACGTAATTTATGTAACCGCTCTTTATAATCCACAGCAGTATAAAGTACAGGGTCTCCGTTATCGTCATCATCTTTGCCATCGTGAAATGCAAAGCCGGTGGTACCGTTTAACTCGTATGGCCACCGGGTATAGGGTATGTTGTAGAGTAATACATTTACAATTCTTGGCCTGTCTTTTATCTTAATTCCGTATGGTTCATCGTGTGCTTTTTTGTAGAAAAGATCCAACTCCTTTTGGCAATAATCTGAGTTTAAGAAAGAAGGTGAATTAAGGCACAAAAAAATTGCCGAATCTTTAATGCCTTTTTCGATAGCACCGTCAAATGCCACGCCTCCATCCAGCCTTTTATTATCCCACCATATATCAATTTTTTTGGTGCCTATAGATTGCCATAACGATAAAGTAAGCTCTTCATAAAACATCTCTATCCAGCTATAGGTAGTACCCGGTGTTTTCTCGTTGTCTATATGCGAATAGCTGATAAAAATGTCGTACTTAAAACTTTCAATATATCCCATGGCTGCTGCTTTTTAAATCCGGTTGCAAGGAAAAAACCCCTTACATTATTTTAACAGGGTGCATTCTAAATTGTCGCCTTCCACGAGGCGTTCCTATGTAACGCTTAAACTACTTCCCCGATAAATTCTACCCACGAAATGTTCCTTCGGAACGACTGGGGGCGTAGAAAATAAATGCATGTGTTTTTTTTCGTTCCGTAGAAAAGGTTTGGTACTGGGTGCTACAATTTGGAATGCAACCTTTTAACATGGTTCCAATTTTTTATTATATGAATTTGCATCATTTCGGTGGCCTTTCATTAGTTTACTTTTAGTAAAATGGATAAGCGTTTATCGGTTGATCCTTTTTTTCGGTTGTTTATGAAGATGTCTTTTACTTCTACATTGGTAGCATTACTACGGCTGTGATTTAGCATATTGAGTGTCCAGAATTTATACCCCAGTGTTTGTGGTAAGGGCACCTGTGTAGTAGAGGCAAGGTCAGGAGAAACCAACGCATTTATATCAGGATTCCTGTTGTTGTACAAGCTGGACGGCGTATAAAAAATACGATAGGCTTCATTTAGGTTTGGCTCCGATAATACAGGACCTGCAGGTGGCGTTTTTGAACGGTACACAACTATATCAAAAGGTAATATCCTGTCTTTGGAAGCAAAATAAAAATCTTCGTAGCGGGTAGCAAATTGCTTTATATTAAAGCCGGTTTGTACAGGTCCATCTTTATAAGAAGCTGCATAAAAAAATTCATTTTGCATTTCAGATTTATTGGGCAGCAACAGTTGGTTGTATGCTGAACTATAAACCGGTTGCGAAGTAATTTCAACCAGGTCGTTTACCACTTCTGCAATATGATTGGTATTAAGGGTAGCCCCTGTTTTACGCTGGCTATTTATGGTAAATAATAATTCGGCTAACAACCGGTTAATGGTATTGACCGTTACCCTTTCTGCGGTTGCGGCTTCATTAGCAAATAGCTGTAAACTTTCCAATCCCTTTTTAACCATTGGCCGTATGCTTTCGGGCAGCAGGTTCTTATCGTATAAATTTACCAGGCTATCCTGCTTCATTTTATAACTGCTTACTTCTTTAGTATCGGGCTGCAGGTTGCCATTATATTTTATCGCGAAATTTCTAAGCTTGTTACCATCAACCAATGGCAACAGGGGCATCTTGGCTTTATAACTTAAACGCACCATCTTTTCGTTGATCAATTCTGGGTTGAGCAGGTAGAATATTTCGATAGCATCCAGTCCATAACCTATACCATTTTGCATCAGCTTTAGTGATATAAATTCTTTTATAGGCACCAGCGTATCTGATCGTTTGCCTGCAAGTATATCTGTATACGCATCATCCCAATAGTCAGCCATTCGCTCAGTGAACTTTAAGTAGGCCAGGGTTGGATCTATTGCACCAAAAGGCGTTTGAGTGGTGATGTCTACATTCTCCCCATATTGAAAAGCCTCTGTTCGGCTGTAACCACTATTATCAATTATGATCGGCGTTGAAGGATTGCTGCCCGTAGCTCGCACCCTGATTACGTATCTTTTACCGCGTTGCAAAACATACTGGTTGACCAAAGTATCCAACAAAAAGGTATTAGATGGAAGCGAAAATTTTCTAAATACAAAAGGGTTGTTGATAGCATCCTGTACGCCCTGGTTGGCATACAGTTCTCTTATCTCAAAGTCGTACAGGTACCCCCCGGGTGGAAAGCCGCAACTTGATTGTGGCGGCGTCCATGAGAATACCACGGGAGATGTCTGCGCAATGACAGGTATGGCAGAACTGATGTTAAGGTTGTTGACCGGCTGAATAAATTGCGGCGCCGAAGCTGGGCCGCAAATATTAAACGTAGCGCAACCAAGCGACGGATTGGATGCATTGCCCGCCAGCGCACCATTTGAATTGAGGTAGCGTGCATAATAGCATATACGATAGGTGCCACCGGGTAGCCTTAAATTGTTAAGCGAATCGACCAGCGTTCGGTAATCAATACCGGTTACATTCAGCAGGCTGCCATTAAAATTTGCAAATGCCTGTAGTTGTTGTGCAGGTGTAATCTGTGTGTTTCCATTATTTAAGTTAATGGTTGGTGCACCTGAATAATTAGGGATGAGTGCAATGGTAAAGGGAGCAGGAGCAAGTCTTTCCAACTTTCCAAAAAGTTTAACCAGGGCAGGTGCAGAACAGCCCACGCTTCTGTTAAATTGTATGTTTGAAGTTATATTGCCGGAAAAGATAGACTGGCGAATGAAGGGGCTGACAGGATTATTGGCTATAGTGTTTATAACTGCGCCGTTAATGGGTAAGCATGCAACGGTAAAATTTGCGCAACCGGTTGCGGGGTTAGATAAGTTGCAGCCGCTGGGGGTAAAGCTGCAGCCGTTATCATTGTTTGCCAGGAAACAAATTTGATAATCACCATCGGGCAAAATGATGTTGGATGGATTAATAAGGCTTGCATCCGGACCAGTTATAGAAAGCGCACTGGCATTGAAATCTCCAAACACAGTTGATATTTGTTTGCCACTGATGGTTTGCGGTACACCTTTTAGAAGTAGCAATCGAAGATCGCTAAAAGGGGCAATTATTTGCAACCTTGACGAAGTTATTTTACCGATTACAAATGCATCATTGGAAGTCTGGGTACTTATATAAGTTAAAGTGGAGGTTACCGCACTTTCAACATACTGTCTCAAATTAGGATTTTCCGTTTGATTGGCATTGGTTATAACTGTGACCTGGTTTTGTCCATAACATACTACGACCATCAATAAGGTAAACATGCTAAGCAAAGCTCTTACCTTAAGCGGTTGCCATAGCTGTATTTTATTAATCTGTCTTCCGTCCTTTTCTTCAAATATTTGAGCTTTCATTATCTTTTATTCAAAATGTGTAATTATAAGAAACACCTCCAGACAGGTTTTGGGTTGCAACCGCATAGGGAAATGTTTTGTTGATGGCATTCGTTATGGCATTATTTGTTTGGGTATGTATATAGTTTGCATATAATCCAAAGGAATGATGTTTTGCCTGGTAACCTGAGTTGACAGAATAGTTCAGGTTTTTTTGTTTGCTGGTCTTGTTATAATTGTTGAACAGCACCCCCACATTACCCTGCAGGTTTAAATTTTTAGACTTTAATAGCTGTGCCGATATACCTACAGTTGGCCCCACCGATGTATAACTGTTGTTTTGCTGCTTGTATTTGTTGTACAGCGTATTAAGCGAAAGGCTAATTGATTTCTTTATAAATGCAATGGTATAGTTGACTGATGTTGAAAGGTTGTTGCTGTTGCTGAATGCAGCGGTGGTAGCATTTCTATCTGTTAGTTTAGACAGGTTGATGGTGCTGTTAATGTAGTGAATAATATCGGTTGCCGTAACATGATAACCGGGTGAAAAACTAAACTGGGTAATACGTTGATTAAGGCGAAAAGAATCGGGTATTTTAAAGGGATCTGCTATGTTGAGATTACCATCCTTTTGTTTGAGCATGTAACCAGAGGCATTCACGTTTACATTAAAATGTTGACCTAGTATGGTGTTTACATTTAAGTTTCCAACCCGTGTAACAAGTTCGGTAGCCAGGGTGTTTTCAACATTGTTTTGTTGGTTTGATGCGTTGGTACTAACGTTTAATTTACCTTTTAAAAACGATACACTATTATTCCAGGACAACAACTCTACATCGCTTAGCATATAAGGGGTACCCAGCGATTTAAAGTTTGGCTGAACTCTTCTGTAGCCGAAATTGGTGTAATAGCTTTTAAAGTAATAGCTCAATGCACCCTGTGTTGCCAGTCCTGCACGGGCTGTACCATCGCCACCTAAAAAGTTTTTCATAAAGTCTTTCAGGTTTTGATGCGTGGTATCAATAATTCTTTTTGAAGATTGGTCATCTATTTGACCGCTCACTGCAACGTCGCCGGAAAGTATAATTTTTTTAAGCATGGTTATCTTAAATGCAGCACTGGCAACGGCGTTTTCCTGCGGGCGGGGAAAGGCTGGTTTGGTGATAACACTTGCCGAAGTGCTATCGTCTTTTGCATGAAAAAGTATAAGATCGAAATAGTTTGAAGAGGTGCCATAGCCCGCTTTAATTGCATAAGCCTTGCGGCTAAACTGTGGTAGTCTGAAAGTGGTTCGGCTGGTATCCTGGTCGGCTGCCCTGTTTATTTTTCCATAAAAAGTGGAGAACCTAAAGTGTTTGGGATTGAGTTCTAAACCCAGGCCCTTAAAGTTTTGCCCTTCGAAGGTGAAGGGCGAGAAAGTCATATACCGGTAACCTACATGAATGGTTGCCCATTTATAACTAGGGCTTAGGCCTGCCTGCACAAATGCAGGCGCATTGCTGTGGCCGTACTGGTTAATTACAAAGCTTGCCGGAATGGACCATTTGTTGACCCGTGCCAGCACATTGCCGTTTACATTCCAGCTATAGTTTGGCCTCGAATCAATATTCTCGTTTGAAGAATAAAAGTTGGCGGAAGTACCCACTTGCCCCGTGATGAACAATGGAATTTTGCCTGGGTTGGGTTGCATGGATTGTGCCTGCATTTTAATGCTGTTTAACCATAGAATTACTCCACAAAGTATATACTTGAAATAGGACATAGCTGTCGCTTTTCTGTTTATAAAAGTGTTTTTGCAATGCCCGAATGTTTGATTATAGTCGTGCCTTTCTGTTAATTATAGCCGGTTAGCTGTTATGATAAGAGTACTGTACAAAAGGTGTACAGGTTATGTAATACTAATAAATAATTAAGTGAAATAAAAGAAGGATGGTTAAATTTTATTCAGTCTTAGATTAAGAGTAGCTCAAATAAGATGAGAGTGTCGAAGTTGTAGGCGTAGCTACCAAATCAGTTTTAAACAATGTCAATATTTTATATATTTCTGCGGGTTACTTTACCAGGGTAGTTCGAATATATGCAGACAACCACATACATATGAAAGCATTGTATTGCCTGTATATATTAAGCTTTTCCCTTTTTATTTTTAGCTGTAACA
>JBBQVY010000161.1:0-11365 GCA_038211085.1 Chitinophagales bacterium
TTGGCTTGTTTTTCTATTTTCTCCTCGTAAAGTTTTTTTTCAGTTATATCTACAAATTTTGACAAAACACCATCATCAAACTTTTGAAGCGATACTATAAACCAACCGTATTCCTCTCCTTTTTCGTTACGAAAAGTAGTCTCAAAATGAACAGGGATGCCTGTTTCTACTACCTGTTTATGAAGTTGATATTGCCTGTCATCTTTAAGATGTGGAAGTATCTCTAACAGGTTTTTTCCAAGGGCATTTTCAGGAAATCTTGCAAGTTTGCAACCCACTTTGTTGCAATGGGTTATTTTAAAATCAATTATTTCCCTTTTATCATTAAAAATGGGGTCGAGAATAAGTATCCCGTCACCGGAATTTTCTATAATCGAATTATACCTCTTTGACTGTTTTACAATGTCAATTTCTTCCATACTTTGTTTTGTGCGGCTTTACCGGTATACCCTAAATTTCCCAACCATTTTTAAGCCGCGTTAAGTGACTGTTTACCCTTCCAAATGTTGAGAATGCAAAAATATATAAGATGCTCCTGATTAAAGTGGGTACGAATTATAAAATTTTTAGGCTATAGAAGCGTAATTTTAGCAGCTCATAACTTACTATAACTACATATAGTAACTCATAAAAAAATGAAGTAATGAACTATACAATTGAGGAACATATACCCGTTGATTTTGATACCCTTAGCAGGGTTTGGATTTACCAATGCAGCAGGTTGTTTTTAATGAGTGAAGCGCTTGAAATTGAGGTAATGTTGAATGATTTTGTTGCCCGCTGGCAATCGCACGGCGATAAAGTTAAAGGTTATGCTAACCTGGTATTCGGACAGTTTTTAATTATTATGGCCGATGAAACTCAGGCCGGGGTGAGTGGGTGCAGTACAGATAGCTCCGTACGCCTGGTAAAAGACATTGAGCAAAAATTTAAGGTTGACATGTTCGACAGGCAACACCTTGCTTTTATAGTAAAACAAAAAGTTCAGCTTATTCCACTTGCCCAATTGAACTATGCCATTCAAAACAATTTCATTACCACGGATACCATCTACTTCAACAACCTGGTTCAAACAAAACAAGAGTTATTGGAGCGTTGGATGATACCTGTAAAAGATAGCTGGTTAATGAAGAAAATTAAACCTATGCAGACTGCCTAAGGCATAAGAAGCTCCTTCTTGTGATGTTTACTTGCCATAGAACATCAGGCACTTTTCTGGTATTTTGTCAGCAGTCTAAAAACCATTAGGATAGCTTAATGATGTTGATGTGTATCTCATGTTTAAGAAGCACAATAGAATGCTTGTGCTTAAAATTTGAGAGCATACCACGAACCCACATTTGCACCATATCAAAACCTCATGAGAAATCCTATACCAAACATGCTTTTTAATTGTAGCGCTGGACTCGTACCTTCTTTGCCAAATAATTTCACATCATCATCGTAAATCATATCCAGGTTATAAGTAACTGAGAAATATTTACTGAGCTTGAAAGCAAAATAGTTAGTAAAGAAAATATCAATATTTCCCGGATGCTTTTTATAATTGCTGAACAGATCCAGTCTGCCCTTATACGATACGTTTTTTGGAAATACCTGCCTGTAGTTTATTGAAGTAAAGGCACCCACCTCACTACTCGTATGTTTTCCTGAATCCACTCCATAAGATGCTTTGTTAGCCAAATATTGATCAGCCACAATAACCCACCTGCTTGTAATAGGCGATACAAAGGCAGAAAAGTTTGCAGTAGGCTTGTAATCAATTCCCACAGATATAAGTGCATAAGCCGGCGAAAGAAAAGTTGACGTAAATGTGCTCTTGGTTCCCGAAAAATTATAGCCGTCAAAAAACTGCGTCCTGAAATTTGCAAGCCCCGTAAGGTAAAACTTGCCATCAAAGTTGTAACCATACTTTGAAAGCATATCCAGCCGGTCATCATTTTTACGACTACCCAGGCTGGTACTTTGTACAAATCCAAAATTAAAGTCGAGGTTATTGTCCCAGTTATGTTTTTCGTGCTGGTAAAAAACAAAGTAATTAACGTAGCTGTTGATTGCCAGCGAAAATTTATCACCACCTGCGGCCCAGTTACTTAGCGAGCCCTGGTTGAGGCTAACATTTACCAACCCACCCTTTTTCCATGTCCATGGCAGTGTATCTGTTATTTCTTTCTTAACTGAACGCGAAATTTCGCTTTGTAATTTTTTGATGGTAATGTCCTGGGCCGAAAGCATTGTACTAAAACAAAACATACAACAGGCTAAAATACAAACTCTCATAAAGTAATTTTTACATTGGGGCAAAAATATGGATATTAAAAAAGTGCGAAAACAGGAGGCCGGTAGGTTTAAAAACGCTGTACAACCTGCCTTTGTTGTTTGATGCTTAACCAGTAATTTCGCAAAGCTAAAAATTGATCGTACCTGGATTATTCACAGGTTTGATCTCTCTTCTAATTATATCTAAACAAACAACAAATAAAATGGCTTACGACGTTATTGTTTTAGGAAGTGGCCCAGGCGGTTATCCTGCGGCTATTCGTGCTTCGCAACTCGGTTTTAAAGTTGCTATTATCGAAAAAGAAAGTCTTGGTGGCGTATGTTTAAACTGGGGATGTATTCCAACAAAAGCTTTGCTAAAAAGCTCACAGGTTTATGAATACCTGAAACATTCAAATGATTATGGAATTGAAGCAACAGGTGTTCAGCATAATTTTCCTGCAGTTATAAAACGCAGCCGTGGCGTGGCAGATAAAATGAGCAAAGGTGTTCAGTTTTTAATGCGCAAGAATAAAATTGATGTGATAATGGGTTTTGGCAAGCTTAAAGCCAAAGGCCAGATTGAGGTAACTGCTGCTGATAACAGCAAACAAATTGTTGAAGCAAAATATATTATTATAGCAACCGGTGGACGTGGTAAACAATTACCCAGCCTGCCAATAGATGGTAAAAAAATAATTGGCTATCGCGAAGCAATGTCTTTACCCGAGCAACCAAAATCGATGATTGTTGTAGGCAGTGGCGCCATTGGAGTTGAGTTTGCTTACTTCTACAACAGCATGGGCACTAAGGTTACTATTGTTGAGTTTTTGCCACGTATGGTTCCGGTTGAAGATGAAGAAATTTCAAAAGAACTGGAGAAGCAATTTAAGAGGCAGGGTATTACCATTATGACCAACGCATCTGTTGAGTCTGTTGATACTTCGGGCAGCCCACTTAAGGCTAAAGTAAAAACACAGGATGGTGAAATTACTCTGGAGGCAGACATCGTATTAAGTGCAGTAGGCGTTGTGTCTAACCTTGAAAATATAGGTTTGGAAGAACTGGGTATTAAAACTGAAAAAGGAAAGGTGATAGTTGATAAATATGGCCAGACAAACGTGCCTACAATTTATGCAATAGGCGACTGTAGCCCCGGGCAGGCACTTGCACACGTAGCCAGCAAAGAGGGTATTAACGCAGCTGAACACATTGGATATACTGAGAAAAAATTGAACCATGCACCAGAAGCAATGGACTACAACAACATACCAGGTTGTACTTATTGCTCACCCGAAATTGCCAGTGTAGGATATACTGAGAAAGCTGCCAGGGATGCCGGGTTTGAAATTAAGGTGGGTAAGTTTCCTTTTATGGCCAGCGGTAAAGCGAGTGCAAGCGGTGCTACCGAAGGATTTGTAAAAGTGATTTACGATGCTAAATACGGCGAATTTTTAGGAGCTCACATGATAGGCAATAATGTTACTGAAATGATTGCTGAAGTAGTTACCGCACGTAAGCTGGAAACAACAGCACATGAAATATTGAATGCGGTTCACCCACACCCCACTATGAGCGAAGGATTAAAAGAAGCTACCGCAGTTGCTTATGGTGAAGCGACAGATATTTAAGGTGAGTCGTCAGTCGTGAGTTGTCAGTCCTTAGTAGTAAGTTATAATTTGAAAGTTAAAGAAGCCGCCTGTTTTGGGCGGCTTCTTTGTTTGTAGAAGATAGCAGTTAGGTTAATTTTTCAACAGGTATCTAAACCCAAGGGCAAGATTGCCGTTTGTTACATTGGTTAAACTGGAGGATAAGTTAAAATTTTTTGTCACTCGTTTATCAAAGGGATAATTGCTCTTGTTATAAGAATATCCGGCTAAAAACAAATTATTTAAATAGCCATCTATTAGCCAGCGGTTGGTTAATTGGTAAGTTAAGCCTGGGGTAACGCTAACAGCTACACCAAAGCCCTTATTTGTAACGGTATAAGTTTGGGTGGAGTAATTATCCTTGCCGAAAATATAATCAGCACTTGCTTTTAGTTGTGTTGTAAAAAAGAATTTTTGGGCGATAGGAAAAAACTTTTGGGTAAAAACGCTGGCTCCAAAACTATTACTTCTGTTTTTTTGATAGCTCTGCAAATTATTGCTTATATACTTTTGGTACATATAACCATAACTAACACCAAACCCAACCAGTTGGTTTGACTTAGTGAATTTGCTGAAAGTTGGATTGATTGAGAGGTTGGTAGACTTTGACACATTTTGATCATTGAGATTTACATCGCTTCTGCCCGTTGAAAAACCCCCGTTGCCTCCTAAAACCTTTTGTCCTTTCTGAAATTGGGTGTGCCCGATAAATGACAACAACAAGATTGATACCAGTGATGCGTAAAATTTTTTCATAATTAAGTTTAGTCACCTGACCATTAGCTTAATACTTCTGTTGCATCATTTTACAGCAATTAACTTTTTATTATTCCCACCTGCTATTTATTCAAAACCATATAACTGAACCAATAAAAATCTTCGACTTCAATGAATCGAACCACACTTCTTGGACACAAAAGGAAAACAAAACGACACAATCAACTCCTTAGGTAAGAGGCCCCATTCACATCAATAATTCCACCCGACATAAACTCTACTCCATCGATGGCAAAAGTGGTAACCACACGGGCAACTTCTTCGGGTGTTGCCACACGATTGAAAGGGCTTTGCCTTTTAATGCGTTCCCCTTCTTCACTATCCAGTAATGACGAAACCATTTCTGTTTCTACAAAGCCCGGAGCTACCAGGCCTACAACAACATTGTATTTGCCCAGGTAGACTGCCAGCGATTGGCTCATGGCATTTAAGCCGGCCTTACTTGCACCATATGCCGGGTGATCGGGTTCTCCCCTAAAGGCACCACGGGAGGATATGTTGATGATCTTTCCATATTGCTGTTGTATCATTTGCCTGCCGGCAAAATAACAGAGATTGCTTACGCCTGTTAAGTTGGTGGCTAAGGTGTCACTCCAGGTTTGCTGCCATTCTTCAAAACTTACCTCGTTCATCTTGTGTTCAATAAAAATGCCTGCATTGTTTACCAAAACATCCAGGCGTTTGTATTGATGGATTACTTGTTCAAAAACGTGCTCAATGTTGCAGGGGTTGGTAATATCCAGTTGTAACATGCTATGATTGCCTTCTTTTGAAAGCATACCAAGGGTATTTGCCGCCTCGGTTACATTAGATTTATAGGTGATGATGACTGTAGCGCCAAGGCTTGAAAATAGTTTTGCACATGCCCTGCCAATTCCCCTTGATCCACCGGTGATCAGTACAATTTTATTGACAAAGCCTCCCCACCCTCCAGGGGAGGAAGTTGCGTTATAACCTTCTTTCATAATTTAGGTTTTAATCATTCTTAATCGTATGCAGATTACTTACATTTTTTCCTGCAGGCTAAGGCCCAAAAGAGGTTTCAAGCCCAGGTTGCCCAGATGAAAAAATCATAGCTTTTCGACTTTGCTTCTTTTTCTACTTTTTGTTAAAAACAAGGATACCATGTTAAAACAAAAACGGCCATCACTGCCGCCTTTTATAAAATGTACTTCCACGCATTATTTATACTGCAACCCCATATTGTACAACATAAAACTCCATTTGTCAGCTTGCTCTTCTATTAACTTACTGGTTGGCTTTCCTGCCCCGTGACCAGCTTTGGTAGCTATGCTAATTAATACCGGGTTATTGCACGATTGTGCAGCCTGTAAAGCAGCCGCAAATTTAAAAGAATGCGCAGGTACCACCCTGTCATCATGGTCGGCCGTGGTTACCATTGTTGCCGGGTAACAGGTACCTTTTTTTAAGCTATGTACCGGCGAATATTTATACAGGTATTCAAACATTTCTTTGTTATCATCAGCAGTACCGTAATCGTATGCCCAACCTGCACCTGCAGTAAACTTGTGGTAACGCAACATATCCATTACCCCTACTGCCGGAAAAGCAACCCTGAACAATTCCGGACGCTGCGCCATAACTGCACCTACAAGTAACCCTCCATTGGAACCACCAGAAATAGCCAGGTAATCTTTTGATGTGTATTTTTCATTAATGAGGTATTCAGCTGCTGCAATAAAATCATCGAACACATTTTGCTTTTGCAATTTGGTACCTGCCTTATGCCAGGCATCGCCATACTCGCCACCACCGCGCAAATTAGCCACTGCATAGATGCCACCATTCTCCAAAAAAACCAGGTTACTTACGCTAAAGCCGGGTGTAAGGCTGATGTTAAATCCACCGTATGCATATAACATCAATGGATTTTTACCGGTCAAGTTCAGCCCTTTTTTGAAAGTAATGATCATAGGTACTTTGGTGCCGTCTTTAGATGTATAGAACACCTGCTTGCTCTCAAATAGAGTGGGGTCAAACTTTACTTGCGACTTTTTATAGATGGTTGAGGTACCAGTTCCAAGGTCGTACTTAAAAATTGTAGCAGGGTATACGTACGAAGTATAGGAATAGTAGACCTCTTTCTCATAGTGTTTGTTGCTAAAACCTGAAGCAGTTCCAAGACCAGGTAATGCTATTGTGTGCAGCTTTTTTCCGTCAAGCGAATACTCTTCTATTAACGACACTGCATCTTTTGTGTATTGCGCAAACAAGTGTCCACCGCCTGTGCTTACCGTTAACGGGAACTTTGTTTCGGGTATCAGGTCCTTCCAATTTTCACGGCCGGGAGTGGCAGCATTGGTAACTACCAATTTTCGGTTGGGTGCATTACTGTTGGTAAGAATATAAAGCTTTCCCTTATCGCTGTAAACTATGCTCTCTTCACTATCGAAGCCTGTAACTAACGGAACAATAGGGGCATTTTGCCTGGTTAAATCCTGCAGGTATAATTCATGCCCATAAGTAGCATTTGCAGCGGAGATAACTAAAAACTTCTGGTCTTCGGTAACATAACCTCCAATATACCTGCGTGGTAAAGCCTCTCCTCCAAAAACTAACTCATCGCCTGACTGCGGAGTTCCCAACTTATGGTAAAATAATTTATGCACCTGTGTTTTGCCCGATAACTGGCTGCCCTCCTTTGGTTTGTCATAACTGCTATAGTAAAAGCCCTCGTTATTTTTCCAGCTAAGCCCGCTAAATTTTACATCGTACAATGTATCGTCTACAGATTTTTTACTATCGGTTTTTATGATGATAACTTTTCGCCAGTCAGAGCCACCTTCTGATATTTGGTATGCAGCCAATGAACCATCGTGCGAAAAATCAATCCCCGCCAGCGAGGAAGTGCCATCAAAAGAGAACTTGTTGGGATCTAAAAAAACTTCCGGCTCCTGCCCTTTTCTTTCGCGGTATAAAACCGATTGGTTTTGAAGGCCATCATTTTTGTAGAAGTAAGTGTAAGCACCCTCTTTAAAGGGAGCTGAAAATTTTTCATAATTCCACAAAGCAGTAAGCCGTTTTTTAATCGCTTCGCGAAAAGGTATTTTATTTAAGTAGGCATTCGTAACATCATTTTGAAGCTGAACCCAGTCTTTGGTGTCTTCAGCCATATCATTCTCTAACCAACGATACGGATCTGCTACGGTTGTTCCAAAAAATTGGTCGGTTTGTTGTACTTTTTTGGTATCAGGGTAAGTCCCGGTAAATGCTCCCGGCTTTTGTGCAATTGAATTCATAGTAAGGGCTAATAATGAGAAAACAAAAACCTTCTTAATCATACATGAAAATTTTTTAGAATGGCGCCAAAGTAAAGATGAAAATTCCAATCCCAATTGTTATCGTCCTAAAGTGTGAAAGACCAGGAATGTGTGTAAGCCAATAGCAGTTACAAGAAAATGAATTATTAGGTAAAATCAAAGATGCAAAGTGTCGGCATACAGGTAATCAACCTTTCTTCTTTTTCCCTTTATCGTCCACCACAGCAAAAATTACAGACTGTATGGCATTGTATAATACAGGTTGATTGTTTTGAATTGCAGGCTCCCAATTAGGGCCTAAGCTAATAACATTTACGGCCTCCGCGGCACAGGGTTTACATGCTTTTGGAATATCTGTAGCTTTAACCTGGCTTACATAACCTTCCCTGTTTATTATAAAAGTTACTTTTACTTCGTACGTTCCGGTTGGAGCACCGGCATCTACAGCAACATTAGCATTTAACTTCTTTTCCAGGTATTTTCTCCAGCCCTCAAGGCCGCCTTTAAAACTAGCTTCCCTTTCAACCACATAATTTTTAATCTCTTTACCTTCTTCATCCCATCCCTGCTGCTTAAGTATAGACTTGTCGCCATAATTTATGAATGATTTTCTACTGCCATTTTTATAAAAAAATGTCTTCGAAACTATCTTACTCTCATTACCCCAGACAGACTCGTTATGAAGCAAGCCTTTATCTGTATAATTTTTAAATAATCCTATAGGTGTAGCTGGATTATTTGCAGCATAGCTACCTTCTGACTTGGTAATTCCAGACTTTTTATAAATCTCCCTACCCATCCATTGAGCCTCCTTCTGGTACAGTTTTAAAACAATTGTTGAACTATCTGGCGTGGTCTCACGATAAGTATCTGTGTAATAATAAAACGTGGTATCGCTCTGCGAAAAAGTAAGTGTTGCCATTGCCAGGCAAATAAATGTAAAGATGAATTTCATGGAAGAACAGTTTTTTAAAATGCAGTTAATTTAACTGAGGAGGAGAAGGCAAAAAAGTTTATTTCGTAAAAATTGAGAGATAGTACAATGAAACTAAAATCTTGATACAATTACATAAGAATTTGCTTTAAGGATGAGGAATATGACTTGGTTATACTGCCCTAGAAATAAATTAGTGACTGCATATATTGCTCAATAAAGATTCCAACTGTATAAGAGTGCGACGCAAGTAAAGCTTCATAGAATAACTTCAGTTTGGGTCAAAAAATTCAACCCACTTTTTTGCCTCTTGCTAAGAATATCTATTATTCAATCTTAAAATTCCTTAAGAATTAGCAGTCTCAATTTTAGCTATTACACTAGTTATGAGAAAACCGAATTACAGGTAGCCTTCAATCAAGCAAGTCTAATATTCCCCTGATATTTTTTGCCTCTTTAAACCTGGGATTATCTATTTTATAATCTACCTGTTCGTGGGCCCAGGTGGTATGAAATGGAACATGAATAGCATAACCGTTCATATTAATTACCGGCAACACATCCGACTTAATTGAATTACCAATCATTAAAAACTCTTCGGGTTTAATGTCCAGGTGCTTAATCAGTTTCCTGTAATCATTTTCTCCTTTATCAGACATTATTTCAATGTGGTGAAAATGATGCTCGATACCCGAATTTTTAAGTTTGCGTTCCTGGTCCAAAAGGTCTCCTTTAGTTGCCACAACCAACCGGTACTTATCTTTTAAAGCAAGCAATACTTCTTCAACCCCGTCCAGTAATTCTATTGAACGATTTAACAGTTGTTTGCCATACTCTAAAATTTTTTCAATAACATCAATACTAATGGTTTTACCACTGGAGACTAAAGCAGTTTCAATCATCGACAAAATAAAACCCTTGATACCATAACCATACAGGGGTAAATTTTTTATTTCGGTAGTTAGCAACTCCCTTGCAGTTGTGTGCTGGGGCATCAAATCTTCCAGTAATTCGCAAAACTTCCTTTCAATTTCCTGGAAGTACGGCTCGTTAATCCAAAGGGTGTCATCTGCATCAAATGCTATAACCTTGATATTCATCTGTTTAAAATTTTTAAAATAAAATCAACTTATAATTAAACAAATTTCGATATTTTCAGGAGTAGAATTTATTTCTAATGGAAACGCATACTCTCTTTTAGGTATTGCCTGCTTTGCAAAAAGGCATCATATTTACTTACAAACCTAACCACATCATGCAAATTTCCATGTTATAACAATTAAATACTACCGGATGAAAACAATGTTACTCTCAATTTTTTTATTATTTGGTTTAGGCGGGTTTAGCCAAACGGTAAATTATTATGATGGAAACGGTAATGAACAGTTTGGGGGTGCCATAGGTAAAGGAAAACTTACCATAGAAGAAATGCCTGATTCAGTTTATTTTACCCTTACGCGTGGTCCGGGATTGTTTGACAGCCTGCTGGTTTTTTACATGGATGCACAGGCTGGTGGTATAAGCTCTATCGCTGGTTTAACTGGTGGTGGCGATAAATATCTTTCTGCTGCCGCAGGAGAAAACCCCGCAAGCGGCAGGTCAGCGCTCAATTTTCCTTCGGATTTTTTACCTGATGCTTCCATTGTTTTAGATAAAGATGGAGGCAAATTCTTTTTCTTTCTACCCATTGGACCTTACACGCTTATACAGGAAGTAAAAACGTTTACTGTTGAGCCTTCAGTCACCAACTCAGCTCCTAAATACACCCAAAAGTTTGCCAAGGCCGATGTAGGGCTCACCGGCAACTTAAACTTTAAATTTATTGGAACATACATAGGCCAAAGTGCATCACGTTCAAACGAAGCCTTTGGAGATCCCTTTAACAATTATGGAAGAAGTATTGAAGCATCAAGCTATAGCACTTATAATGTAACCAGCTACTATACTTTTGCTACCGCAATTTTGCCTGTTAAATTAACCGATTTTAAAGCTTCAAAATCGGGTAACAGCGTTAACCTTGCCTGGTCTGTTGCACAGGAAAGCAATATTGACGATTACCAGGTACAGCGATCAAAAGATGGAATATCGTTTAGCAGTATTGCCGTTGTAAAAGCGAGGAACTCCCCTGCTGCCATCAACTACACCCTAACTGACAGGCTACCATTGCGTGGTACCAACTACTACCGCTTATTGATAAATGAAAGAGGCGTAAAAACGTATAGTAATGTTTTCAATCTTCGGTTTGATGAAAACACCAGGCAGTTTTCAGCTTTCTTCAACAGCACCACCGCAATTACGATTTGCGTTAATGGAATATTGCCCGGCACTTATGGATTAAGTGTGGTAAATAGCAATGGCCAGGTGGTGATTAGTAAAAACATTTTAACCGATGGCAATACCCAAAACATGCAGGTACAAATGCCACAACAACTTCCAAAAGGTATTTATCGTGTAGTGCTACAATC
>JBBQVY010000162.1:0-11315 GCA_038211085.1 Chitinophagales bacterium
TGTATATGGCCTTGTGTGATATCTATCCATAAAATTCTTTGTTTTTCTTCATCCCAAACAGGCCCTTCGCCTAAGCTGCATTTGTGGTTGATGACTGTTTCGATTTTTGTATTCATTAATTGATAGAATTGAAACATTAAAGTGAGTCGGGTAAAGAACACTTAATTCTTTAAAATATAAATCTTACAAGCCGTGATTTTCAGAAACCTCAGAACTCCTGATCTTACGCAGTCCAAAATACTTGCTTCTTAATTTTTATGTACCCGGCCGTTGGGCTTTATGGATGCTTTCGTTGCGTCGCACACTTGTACTTTTCAATAAATAGCAGCATTTTCAGTTTGCGAATTACTAATCCTTTTACATTGCGAGGTCAGGAGTTCTGAACTTGTAAGGTTTATAAGTATTCCCTCAAGCGCTACACCGATCCTAAACTCCAACCCTGGCGATATTCTCTTTTTACAAATTGATTAACCTCTTCCAAATTGGCACATCGCATGTTCTCATGATCCCACAGAAGCTTCATATTCAGAACTCCTTACCTCTCGCAAATTGAAATGCGTTCATAACTCCTTCTACCACAATTTTAAACTCAGGCCGTGTGGCCTCGTTAGTACGCCAGGACTCTACCGATTTTTTATCGGGACTATCTTTCAGAAACCGCTTCGCTGGTTTCTGTTCCGACTTTCGGAACGCTTCGCTGTGCACCGAACCGGCTGATGTCCTTCTGCAATAACTGTTATCAGGTGGAAGTAATAAAAAAGGAAGTTGAAATTTACGTCCTGTCGGGTGCTGCTTTCCAGGTTTTTAAGCCCATAAACAGTTTGGTGGCATCGACTTCTGTGTAAATTATTTCGGCGGCGGTTTTGCCTGTTATCGCCCAATGCAATTTATTTTGTACGGCTGCAAAAAAATCTTTATTTGTATCACTGTCTTTATTATAATCTATAATTAAGGAACACCAAACGCGGTATAAAAATGTGGGTTGTTTATCAGCGGGCTGCTTGTTGAACAGGCTGCCAGACAATATTTTAAATGCCCGCTGTTAAAACTCAGCGGGCATTGATTTATAATGTCATCATTATTCTACTAATAATTTAAAGACATGTACCTCCCCATCTATCGCTAACTGTAAAAGATAGAGCCCTTTACTGATGCCAATTAATGGGTACCGTTTATCGGCGGCAGGGCCAAATGACTTAATTCTTTTGCCGCTCACATCTAATAATACTGCTTCAGTAACTCTACCACTTGTTTGTACCTCTACAAAATTTTTGGCTGGGTTTGGCGCTATTGATATAAAGCCATTTGTGCCATAATATAATTTAATGATGGTGCTGTACGTGTAATGGCCGTCAAGATCGTTTTGTTTTAGCCGGTAAAAATTATCGCCGGTGTTGGGATTATTGTCAAACAAGGAATAGCTGTTAGTACCGCTGTTGTTGTTAGCTAACCTGTTCCCTATTTTGGTAAAATGTTGCCCGTCAACCGACTTTTCTACATCAAAGGATGCTGTGTTTATTTCGTTGGTAGTACTCCAGTTTAGTTCTGTTTGTTTATTTACAATCCTACCTGTAAAACTCAGCAGTTTTAATGGCAATGCCTTTGAAAGTATCACGGTTACATCAGCCACCGAATCTTTTTGCTGAATGTTGCCTACGTTATCGACTGCCTGGGTAAAAAATTGGTAGATAAACCCTTTTGTACCAGTAAACATTACACTGTCACTTGCGGTGTTGGCTATTCTGCGAAACATGGAATCGCCCTGGCTTTTTACAAAAAACGAATTGTATTGAAAGCCAGAACCCACGTCTGCATGCTGCACAAACAACCTGACCGTTGTATCGCTTATCACTTCTGCATTCGTAATTTTTCCGGTGGGTGCAGTGGTGTCAACCGTGTTCATCCATTGGTTGGTTTCTATGGGTTCATTTTTATCAAAAATAATGGTAGCCTTGTTGGTGAAAGTATCCAGTGTATTAAGATGCTTTATAGATACCTGGTAAGAAACCTGGCCCCTTCCTGATACTTCATCAACATCCGGTGGAAGAAAACCATCCTGGCTATTGGCGGGTATTGTTTGTATGCCTGTAGAATCCATTGTATAAAAATCGCAACGTACAATGCCACTTAGTGTATCAAAGCTGCCGATAAACTGCACCTGTATATTGTTCCTGTTTTTTACACCAGTGGTTTGAAAGATTTGCTTCCTGTATTGTGGTACCATAAAAGAAGTATCGCTGATACGGTAACCTGTAAAAGAAAAGGTATTAAAATTGAATTTATTGCGGTCGAGCGTATCCCTTATTGCAACATGCTGGGCGGGTGCGGTGGCTGTTGGCTTGTTCTCAAAACTAACTGTGTAGTGCTGCGGCGAATAATTGTCAATAAAATGTTTGCTGCTGTCATATTGATTATTGCCAGTAATGGCGTTAGGGTCGTCGCTAAAAAATGTAGTTAGATCTTTGCCTTTAGTGCGGCCATTTGCCAGCCAGTCGTAACAGGCAGCAGCACCTTTATTATCTATTGAACTTTTAAATTTGTCTGCATACCCTTCAAACTGGGCAATGCGTTTGATAGTGTTTGTAGATAATTTGGTAGCAGCCGCTGCATGTTTAAGTCCGGCACAGGATAGCCCTACCCCGGCAATGCTATATCCCAATGTGCGGGTGGCCTGGAATGCTTCATTCAATCTACCTTTAGACATGTCGGATTTATAGCTGGCATCAAAACCTGCCTTGTTTCTAAAAAAATCTACGGTGCCGGTGGCACAGCCTGCAATATCAACATAGCCCAGGCCATCCCATAAACATTGAAACCAGTTAAAAGCCCATGGAGAACCAAACATGGATTTACTTACCCAATAATTTATTTGATTTGTACCAGGCAGGGTACTTCTTATTTTAAAGTTGATGTCCCTTGTTTCGCCGGGGCTCAGGTAAGGAAAGTAAAAGCCGTACAACTTATACTGGTAGCGTTTTCCAGCAATCACTGTATCAATGGGCGTATACAAAGGCGGCAACGAATCTATTGAAACTAAATCTCCATATGGTTCCGGTATTTCAATTTTAAGATCAAACTTTACATCGTTTTCTGCAGGTATCAGCAACCAATATGGAAACTCTTTTGCAAGGTTAAAGCCTGTATTGCTTAAATGAAGGGTATAATCATTCCAGATGCCGGCACGGATATTTTCGGGACCACTGAGGTCGGCTGTTATACTTTGGTAATTGTTTTTTTCAAGTGCAATACAATCTTGTACCCTCACACCAAACAAGTCACCATTTCCTCCAATAACCTGATCGCAAAACTCTTTTACGTATATCGTTACTGCTTTGGTGAGGACAGTGTCGTACCCGCCCACATACCTTATGTGCAAATCATAATAGTCAACTGTAGTAATACCATTAGTGGGATGGTCATGAAAGTCAAATATCAGGTTCAACATCTTACCTTCAAATATGGCTTTATCAGAAGGATACAATTTATAAGAACCGGACTGCAGGTAAACAGTGGCAGTAGTATCCAGGTCGCCACCAAAGATGTTCAATACAAAGTCATTTCCATAAGTGCCTATATGTGGCGATATGTATTCTATGCTTTGCGTATGTATGGTTTGCACTATCGTATCTCTTCTGCACCCTGTACCTACAATTTCAGTAACCTGTTTTGAGCCGTTAAAACCAGGAGGAAATGTATAATTAAACACCGGGCTGTTAAGCACTTTGTTGGCACTATTATCAACCTGCCATATTATTTCACCGGTAGAGTTATATTTTGAAGTGTCAATAAAAGTATAGCTGTTGCCAAAACGAACTGTTCTAAATCCACCCTGTGGTTTATACAAATCGCACAGGCTAATAGTGGATAAAGCCACATTGCCTGTTTGCCCGGCCTGGTTGTGAAGCCTGAGGCCAACTACACTGTTATCTTTTCCATTATCAGGTATAAATATGCTGATGGTAGTATCCAGCTTTGCTGTTTTAGTAATTGGCAGTAGAATATTTTTGTTAATACCCTCGTCGGTATTATTAAAAATTTCGAGGGACGATATTGAGGGTACACTATCATTGCCGGCAAAAATATTTATGTCGTTTGAATAGGTGCTGCTCCATGCATTGTTGTTGTTTTTTAAACGAATAGCCAGTGTGTGTATACCAGCGGAGAGGCCAGTTGTGTTTACTTTTAAAGCAGAATCCAAACTACTGGTGTTAAGCGTAATTGCCGTGGCTTTGCCTACCCCCGGGTCAGTATCAAAATAATATTCAGCGTTGGTTATATTAGTGCTGCCGGTGGTCCCTGCATTTACAAATACGGTCGATTGGTAAACTGTACTCCATCCGCCGCTATTATTTTTTAGCCTCAGGTAAATAGTATGTAAACCTGTTTGCAACGAACCTGCTACTAAATCAATATCCGCATCTATGCCGGTACCACTAATGGCAAGCTGTGTTCCATTGCCAAACCCGGGATCAGTATCAAAAAAGTATTCTGCCGTTGAAATGGTTGAAGCGCCGGTAATTCCATTATTGATGAATATAAGTTTTTGATATGTGGTTCCCCAAATGCCACTGTTATCTTTCATACGCATGTACAAAGTGTGTATACCGGAAGCCAGCGACGGGATTGCTAACGCAACATCAGCATCTGTTGACGTGCCGCTAACCGCAAGTTGAATACCATTGCCATAACCGGGATCGTTGTCAAAATAATACTCAAGAGAATTAAACTGCTGCGCATTAACCAGGTAACTTAGGCTGAGCATCAGGAAAGTAAAAAATATTTTCATACAAATATTTTTGAGCAGGCGCAAAGCCTGCATTATGTGTGACCAAAATAAAATCAATAAGATGCCCTTGCTTTTATCCTCAGCAATACGCGTCCACGGGCGGTAGTATCCTTTGATATGCTTACAGCAAAAATTTCGGGCAGGTTAGGAATACCTGACAATACAAAAGGTTTTTTACCACCAAAAGCGCCTGCTTCGCCTCCATCTGACGCAAAGTGTTTGGCAAAACTGGTGTCTTGTACTGCCCATTTTTGATCGAACGAATGAAAACCGAAAGTGGAATATGCCAGTATTTCATCTCCCTTTGCATTTATAAAATTGCCGCTACCGCTTTTAAATAGCGACGGCGAAGTAGTGATATTATTAAAGGCGGCACCCAACATGCGTACAGTTTGTGGAACGGCGGCCTGCTGCGGGTAAGTATCGAAAAATATATTGTTGGTATAGGTATAATTACTAAAGTCAGAACCGCCTATTGCTACCACAAAGGTGTTGTGGTCAAAGTATACAGTGCCCAGATTCTCGGTCGATACGTTATGATTCATATATAGCCCCAGGCTAAGTCCACCCCGGTTTTCAATGATGTTGTTGGTAAAATAAAGATTTTGCGATCCGGTACCTGTTTCAGTATAGAAGCCTCCGCCACTTGCATCAAAACCTGCCGTTGGCTGACGCAATACAAAGTAGCAGCCGTTAAAATTGCAGTTAAAAGTATTTTTTGTATAAATAAGATTGGGCCCAAAGCCCTGCATATAAAAAGAGCATCGCGAAATAGTTACATTATTAACTGAGTCGAGTTTTAATCTTGGGTAACCACCATTTGCACTTTCATCAATTATCTGCAGGCCTTCTATAAAACTATGATCGCTGCCTGTTTTAAAATTTATGGCATCGAGCACCACGCCATATTGGTTGGGCGCGGTAAACGGCTCCTGGTTTTGATCTAACAAAAAGCCAGTTCCATAAATGGCTATTTTTTTTGCTACCGAAACAATACCGTAGCTTTTTGGCGATGGAAAAATCAGCAGGGTACTTCCCGGCGGCAGGCTATCAATTGCGCCTTGCAGCGAAGTATAATCAGTTGCTACCCCGGGAATATTTGATACCGAATAGGTTTTTTGCGCAAAAGACAATACTGGCCACAGCAATAAGAATAATAAATATTTTTTCATGATTGATGCAATTAGAGTAAGCCGATCAATTAGATGCTTTTCCTTTTATATGAACTGTAATGGTACCCGGTGCGGTAGCCTGGGAAGGCACGGTTAGGTTATAGATAAAAGGCTGATTGGGAATGCCCGAAAGTTTATATGGATTACTTCCTCCAAAGGCACCTACAGCTATTCCGCCGGCACCAAACGTATTTGCAAAACTTGTATCCCGCAGCATCCACGACTGATCTTTTGAGTGGTAACCCATAAGGTTGTTAACAAAAAGACTGTCGGTATTTACATTATTTAAATTGGTGCCGACCGGCGTAAACATGGAGGCGATATTGGTAATGTTATTGAGATTGGTACCGTTTAGCTGCGCTGGCAGGTTGCTGTTCTGAAACACGGTGGCTATATCATTTACAAAAATATTATTGGTGTAATTAAGATTGCCAAAAGTTGAGGCTTGGAGGAAAACATAAAATGTGTTGTTGGTAAAGGTTGCATTAGCTACGCCAGCATAGGAGCCACCACCGTAATTATTCATATTGAAACCATTCCCTCCAATTGCACGCCAGTCAATAATGTTGTTGGTAAATAAAATACCTGTAAAACTGTAAGTGGCATTAAGTCCATAAATAAGGGATTGACCAACCCAATAAGTTGATGTATTGTCTATATAACATTCTTTGACTATGCAGTTATTGGCACCTTTAAAAACAAAATAATTTGAGTAAGATCCATCGCTCTGCGTTATTCTACAACGTGAAATTGTAATGTTGGAGGCTGTATCTATCTCTATTCGTTGCACACTGCTCTCCGTTGGTGCAGTCAATTGTAGCCCTTCTATAAAACTGTTATCACTGCCCGTTCTAAACTTAATACTTTTTACAATTACCGGGGCGGTATTGGCCTGCGTATTTGGCTCAAGGTTTTGACCTAAAAAATAGCCGGTACCATAGATTGTGAGCTTTTTTGTAAGTACCAAGTCGCCATAACTAAATGCACCAGGAAGTATGTAAATGATGCTTCCGGCGGCGGAACTATCATGTGCCCCCTGCAGCGTTTTGTAATTACTGCTTGTACCCGGCACATTCGACACAGTGTATATGTTTTGCGCCATCGCGGCCAAGGGAAGCAACAAACAAATTGTAAAAAACTTTTTCATAAAAAATGTTTAAACATAGTAATTACCCCCAGGTTGTTGGTAACACCTGTCAATTGTGGTTAAATAATGGTTTGGCAAAAAGAACTCCGGGTATGGATCAATACTTGAAGTACTGTATCATAACAGGTAAGAATATTGTAGTAATAGCACAGATATAAAAACGGCTTACATTTCAAAATTATCTTTAATTGAGATAGAACCCAATACCCAATATTGGGTAAATATTATTTTTACTTGCAGCCTTGTACAACGTAGACTATATAAAAAATTTTACAACAAGAAAATATTATGAAAATAAACCAATAAAAGTGGTTGAGGAATGGGTCCATCGCTGTACAAAAGATTGAACGAATTGAGTGGCAAAAAGCGTTTACTGACAGGTTTACCTTATCTGGATTTTACATTCTATAGAGGTTCCTATTTTTATCTTAAACTACATGTGGCTTTTTAAAAGAACTTATGCTCCTTAACAAAAAGCACCAGCGATGCTTCGCCTTTTGTATTTGTTTTTCGATAAATATTTTTGCGGTGAGTTTCTACAGTTCGTTCACTTATAAACAACCGGTTGGCAATTTGCCTGTTTGTAAAATGCTGCATAATGCATTCAATAATTTGTAACTCGCGTAACGAAAGATTAAATATTTCATTATTGGTTTGCATGGATTTATACGCATCGTATTGGTGTCTTATCGTGGCGCTGTAATATGTGATACCTGCATTTACTTTTTCAATCGTTTCAACTAACTCAGCTTTGCCAGAGGCCTTTGGAAGGTACCCATCTACTTTTACCTCATCTATCATTTTAGCAATCAAGCTACCTTCTTCGCTCATAGAAAGTGCAATGATTTTGATAGCTGGAAAATCCCGCCGCACCGTCATGGAAAGGTGGTAACCACTCATACCGGGCATCATAATATCGGTGATGAGCACGTGAGGCTTTGCTGATGGCAGTTGTACCAACATATCTGCACCGTTTGCCGCTTCGGCTACTATAGTAAGTTGGGGATAGGTATTTAGCAAAAGTTTTAAACCGTCAATTACTATCTGGTGGTCGTCTACTATGGCAATTTTAATAAGTGGTAAATCTGCGGGCAGGGGAGGATATTTTAGACAATGAATTTACTTGTTTTTGCTGGTATGGAAAACGTAAAAGCTGTACCCAATGCCGGGTTGCTTTTAATATTCATTTTACCATTAAGATACTCTACCCGCGACCTGATATTTTTGATGCCTACACCTTCCATAGTAGTGTCGATAGGAAATCCGGTACCGTTGTCTTCAACTGTTATGTCTATATCGCCATTGGTATATATAATGCTTATATTAAGCCGGGTGGCGTTTGCATGCTTTAATACATTTTGCACACATTCCTGGATGATGCGATAAGCCATTATCTGCTTTCCCTTTTCAATGCTGGTTTCATTTCCCTCTGTACTTACAGAAACGGTTAAGTTTTTTACGTCAATTTTTTCGGTAAAATCGTTAACCGCCGCGGCAAGCCCTGAGTTAAAAAATGCCTGCGGCATCATGCTATGGCTCAGGTTTCTTACATCGGTACACGACTCATCAACCAACGAAATAATATTATTGAATATATGCCGTTGATCGTTGGTCATGTCAGGTATATAATTGTCAAGTGTGTCGAGGTTCATCTTTGCCACAACCATTTTTTGAGCTACGCTGTCGTGCAAATCGGCGGCGATGCGTTTTCGTTCATCCTCCTCAGCCTGCAAAATAGCTTCCATTGTTTGTCTTTTTTCAATTAGTCGTGTTTCGCCCAGCCGTATAGCCTGGTTCTTTTTTCTAATTGAAAAGACCACTCCAATTGCGGTTATAATTAGGGCAAATAAAACTATGCTACCATAAAATAAATTGTTCTTTCTATTGATGTCTAGTTTTTGCTGAATAATGATATTTTCCTTTTTCTGCACCTCGTATTGGGCCTGTAGTTTAGATAGTGCTTCTGCTCCATTTATTTGGTACAGGGAATCTTTAAGACTTATTAGCGTTGCCAGGGTGTTGCCATATCGGGGGTAGTCGCCAGCCAGTTTGTACGATTCGGCAAGATTCATGTATAAGAAGAAATTTGGCGCTGTATTTTGCGAAAGGGCGATGCCCTCTTTACAAATTTCAATTCCTTTTTGGGGCTGATTACTTATCGCATAGAAGTTACCAAGTACGGACATGGCATTGATGATATAAAAAATGTTTCCTGTGCGCTTATAAATGCTAAGACTTTGTAATAAATCCCTTTCTCCTGCAGTTACATTGTTGCGATATCCATATACCGAGCCTCTAAGCGATAGCGTAAAGGCCAGCCCATTTAAAAACTCATTTTGCTTGTCAATATGTATAGCGCGGTTAATGTACTTATCCGCCGAATCGAGCAATGCAGTGCTGTCTGAACCCGGTTTTTCTAACAAGTGCAAAAAACATAGAGCCAGGTTGCCGTTAGCAGTATTCGCTTCCAGGTAAAAGTCTCTGGATGGATTGGCAGGTATAAGGGCAAGTGCGCTATAGCACCATTGCTTAGCACTCTCATCATCAAATATTGATACATATGCTCCCTGCATAATATTCATAGTGCGTACCTGGCCAAGTATATCGTTATTTTTTTCGGTTGTTTTTAATAGTTGGAAAAGTAGTTCCAGGCTGCTTTTAGCTTGATTTGAATTGTTAAGTGCCCGCGCTTTAAGTGTGATAAGTTTTGTGTACAATTCCCTGTCCGATTTATATGTTATATCGACCAACTGTTGAGTTACCATGTCCATACAGGTATCGCCACTACCTTTTAAAAGGTGATACCAGGCAATGTAGTAGTCGGCCAGTTGTTCCTTTTTTCCATCACCATTAGCATGCGCCAAAGTTTTTGCTGTAGTGGCATATTTAAAAAGATTAGCAGGATTTAATGAATGGCCTTCATGACAAATGGCAAGCAGGTTTTCTAATTTTGTTTGATTATTTGTAGTAACGGTTAACCTTTTGGTAAGGCTGTCTATAAAATGAGTTTGCGCACCTGTACTGAGGTGAGTAAGCAATGAAAATATTATAAAAGCAATTTGGTGTTTATAAATCGTTGTTGTAACCCTGGTCTTCATTTTTTAGCATTTAGGTAGATGCCCGTAACCGTAACTAAGCTTGAAACGGGGGAAACTTTTAAAATTCATCCAACCGAATCGAAAAAGATTTTTCTTAAGGTACGCAAGGCAACACTCTCAAGCTAATTGTTTATTGCATAAAAATGGGATTGGCTAGTAATAAGAGCCTATGAAACATACAGCGTACTGTACAGACAAGCCTAAATAAAATTGGTGTTGGTCTTTCACAAAACCAACACCAATATGACAACGGCGTAACATCAGATCCCTACCAAATATGAATTCTTTTTTCGTCGGGTAAATACAAGCTATCGCCGGGCTGTACACCAAATGCTGTATAAAAATGCGGGTTATTCATTAGCGGGCTGTTTACACGCCAAAGGGGCGGTGAGTGTGGGTTGTTGTTGATCCACAAACGCAAAAATTCGTCTTTCATTTTTACCCGCCAAATGAGGGCAACGGAGGTAAAGAACCGTTGATCAGGCGTATAGCCACCAAGCTTTGTAGAGTCTGCGCCCTCTTTGGTAAGCTTGAAAGCATCGTACGCAATGGCAACGCCGCCTATATCGGCCGTATTTTCACCCACCGTCATGGCACCTTTTACATGTACCGTATCCAGCACTGTGAACGTATTGTACAAGTCAACCACCTGTTGTGTTTTGGCTTTAAACTTTGTATAGTCTTCTTTTGCCCACCAGTTTTTTACGTTGCCTTCTTTATCAAACTGGGCGCCCTGGTCGTCAAATGCATGGGTTATTTCGTGACCTATTACCATACCAATGCCGCCGTAGTTAAACGCATCGTCGCCATTGACATCAAAATACGGTGGCTGTAAAATGCCTGCCGGAAACACAATTTCGTTGGCAGATGGATTGTAATACGCCGTAACGGTGGAGGGTGTGGTAAACCATTCGCTGCGGTCGACAGCCTTGTTAAGTTTTGCTAATTGAAAGGCATATTGGTTGGAAGCAGTTGCTACAACATTCTCAAAATGTTTGCCTTTAACAATGGTTGCCTTGCTGTAGTCTCTCCATTTATCGGGGTAGCCAATTTTCTTGGTGATGGCAAACAGTTTCTCTTTTGATTTTTGTTTGGTGCTGTCGCTCATCCAG
>JBBQVY010000163.1:0-11262 GCA_038211085.1 Chitinophagales bacterium
AACAGGAAATGCTGTCATTGGTTTTTCGTATGGTAAGCAGGCCGAAAACAAAGACCATCTTGGCATGGCAGTACTGGTTCATAAATTAAATTTTACAAAAATGGATTCAGTCAACAAGGCCAATACGGATGTTAATGAAACATATACCATTAGTCAGCGTATCACCTACAATCATCCATTGTATTATCGTTTTTATGCGGGGTGGGAGCGGACGGATCAAATGTTCAACACCCGGGAAGGTTTTAGCAGCTTTTTAAAGCAGGAAGCAATTAAATACAACGAGCCTATTAGAATGGCGTATTAAATGACCGTAATATTCAAGGAATTTTTATCGCCTTTCAAAGCATCAGGAAAGAGGGAACTTTACAAATGTTTATAGCGAATAGGTAGAAGAATTAGGGCGCAATTGCAAGAAGAATAGGGGGTAGTCAAAATAAAGTTGCCTGACAAGCCAGTGTCAAATGCTTCAGCATTCACTTAAACTTATGGGCAATTGTATGGCCAGTCCGCCATCCGAGGTTTCTTTATACTTACTATTCATATCCAGTGCTGTATTCCACATAGTTGCAATTACTTTATCCAGGGAGACTTTGGCAAAATCGGGAGAGCTTTGCAATGCCAGTTGCGACGCAGTTATGGCTTTAATTGCACCCATAGTATTTCTTTCAATACACGGTATTTGAACCAATCCTCCAATAGGATCGCAGGTTAACCCAAGATGATGTTCCATTGCTATTTCAGCTGCCATCAAAGCCTGCCTTTGCGTACCGCCCAAAACTTCGGTTAACGCCCCGGCTGCCATTGCCGACGAAACGCCGATTTCGGCCTGGCACCCACCCATTGCGGCTGATATGGTAGCACCCTTTTTAAATATGCTGCCTATTTCTGCAGCAGTCATCAAAAACCTTATGATCTTATCTTCATCAACTTCGTCGGTATCGCTGCAGAAAACTATAAAATAATTTAAGACTGCCGGAATAACTCCCGCTGCCCCATTTGTTGGTGCTGTAACCACACGGCCAAAGGCAGCATTTTCTTCATTTACAGACAAAGCAAAACAGCTTACCCAGTCAAGTGTATAGTTGAAGGATGATCCACCTGCTTTAATGGCTTTTATCCACGAGGCATAGTCATGATAAGGTCTTCCCTTTAAAAGCTTATTGTTAAGATCGAAGGCCCTGCGTTTTACATGCAAGCCACCTGGCAGATTTCCAAAATTATGGCAACCCCTGTACATGCAATCCTTCATAGTATGCCAGATTTTTAGAATGCCCGATTTTGTTTCGGCTTCAGTTCGCCAGGTGCTTTCGTTCTCCATCACCACTTCATTAATTGCCAAACCCGTTTTCATACACCAATGCAATAATTCAGATGCCGTGTTTATCGGAAAAGGAAGATCAATACAATGTTCGCGTGATAAAGAACCTCCTTCTTTCACTACAAAGCCGCCGCCAATGGAGTAATAGGTTTCGCTTAAGTGTTCGCCATTCTTAAAGGCAATCAAAAAGGTCAATGCATTAGGATGAAAAGGCAAACTGTCTTTATATAAAAAATGAATATGTTGTTGAGGGTTAAAACAAATAAGTTGTTCCCCACCCAATAATAACTTACAGTCTACAGCTATTTTTTCAATCTTTGGAGTAATAGAATTTACATCTATTGTTTCAGGCTGAGCCCCGGTTAGACCCAACATTACAGCTATATCTGTACCATGGCCCTTACCCGTTTTTGCAAGTGAACCATATAATAAAATTTCAATGGAAGTAACGTTTTGTATCCCGCCTTTACTCCGTATGGTTTCAAGACAACCTTGCGCTGCTTTCCATGGACCTAACGTATGCGAACTTGAAGGACCAATGCCAATCTTAAACATATCAAAAACAGAGATGGCTTCGTGGGGCATGTAAACTTCAATTGAATTTCAAAAATAGCTTTGTTGAAACATTTGGAGGATTTTTAAATAATACCTGAGAAATTTATTCTGAAACTTTGGGTTGGAAAATGGTTTTACGCCTATATTTGCAACCCGAAAAGGTAATGGCTGCGTAGCTCAACTGAATAGAGTACCTCACTACGGATGAGGGGGTTTTAGGTTTGAATCCTAACGCGGTCACTAATGAAGGGTACCAATAATTTGGTACCTTTTTTTATGTTAAGAATTTTTATAAACTGCTGCGTAGCTCAACTGAATAGCGTATCCCGACTTTTGGGTCGGGAGGGTTTTAGGTTTGAATCCTAACGCGGTCACTAATGAAGGGTACCAATAATTTGGTACCTTTTTTTATGTTAAGAATTTTTATAAACTGCTGCGTAGCTCAACTGAATAGCGTATCCCGACTTTTGGGTCGGGAGGCTTTTAGGTTTGAATCCTAACACGGTCACATTTAAAGCTTCATAGAATAATGAGGCTTTATTTTTTAATAAAAGCTTGGGAAATTACTTAGAAAGTCTTTTAGGCATCCTTACCATTACCTCCGACCCCTTTGCTAAAAATACTGAAACCGGTTTAGCATGTTGTATAAAAGGAACGAAGGCCGATCCATATAGTTTTTCAACATCGTACTCCAGTTTGTAGCCTGTTACAGGATATACCTGCCAGCGGGGGTGAGCAAGCGAGTACTCAATGGTAGTGGTTTCGTTAAGTTTATTGTATCCATAATAATGCTCAAATATAAATTCCTCTTCGGAGCCGTCTGCCACATCGATTAATGTAGGGTGGGCTTTTATAGTCATCGAATTCCACTCCTGGTTTTTCTTTTTCCAGTTGTAAGTCACCTCAAGCTCATTGTCCTTAAGGCTTATAAAATGGTTCATGGCTGCAACACTGTAATGCTCATTATAAAACAAGTTAGCTGTCCGCGCCACCAGTGCCTGAGGCACAATTTCAGAAATAAACCCTACCCCCCGTTTCCATACTTTACCATCAAAATATTTGATATAATAACGTAGGTTCACTTCTTCAAAATTTACAAAGCCGGGCCATTTAATACCCATCACACGGGTATTGTTGAACAGAAAACCCACCACACTCACAATTGCCTTCCCATTATATAAATCTAATTTAGTAAAGGGTGGTACATGCTGTTGCAGTAGCGCCGCATCTACTTCGTAATTAAACATAGCAAGGTATTCCCAACGGGCAGATAAAAACGTTTGTGCAGCCATACTAGTCAATTTTTTTTGGTGCAATACCGGCTTTGGCATAGGCATAACGCCCGATTGGTTCAGTCGTATAATACCCATCGGCACCGTTACAGCAGATAGTATCATTTTGATTGAGATGAAGAAAGCCATCTTCCGATACAATATTTTCTTCAAGGTGTATCGACAGTACTTTTCCGATTACCAAGAAAGTGTTGTTCAATTTTATAGGGATGATTTCCTGTAACATCATCGCATATTTTACCCGGCTTTCCTTAACAAATGGGGCTGTAAAATTTTCCAGGTATTCTGGTGTTAACCCTACTGCTTCAAATTCACTAATACCTGCTGCATACCTGGCACTGGTTTGATGTGCTTTTTCCAAAAACGATGGATGAATATGATTGATGGTGTAAAATCCGGAATGCTGAATATTAGTGAGGGTATGGGGGGCAGCCTCCAACGGGCGGTTGATATATCCAACTAATGGCGGGTTTGAGCCAATGTGAACAATACTACTAAAAATAGCAAGATTTGTTTGCCCCTCTTCATTCAATGTTCCAATCAGGCTTGCCGATTTAAAACCAGTAAGACTGTTAATGAAATTAGACCGGTAAAAACGCTCCCATGATTCTATGTTTAAAGTTGTATAAGACGCCATACAGTTAAGTAATTAGTTGGTTAAACAGTATTGAAAGTGAAATGTTTAAAATAAAAATTTAGTAAAACAACTTAGGCGAAGATTTTTGCTTGCAGGATTTTTTATGCCATGGTAAAAGAAATACCACAGAGAAATACAAAGTTTAAGCCACTGACTACCCGGAGTTAATAAGAAATATCAATTATTAAAATCGGTTTTAAACAGCTACTTAGAGAGCACAACGGGTAATATTTATTTCTATTGACAGATTTTTACCTCAGATTTTAAGTAAACGCAGTTGGTATTTTTATATCATTACTATTTATCACCTTTCCACCCCTGGCAACAATGTCAGCTTTTACTTGCTTAAATTTTTCCGGGTCAATTGAACGTACAGCATCTTCCATCAGGAAAGTTTCAAATCCCTCAACTATAGCATCAAGGGTAGAAAAATAAACACATATATCACCTGCTAAGCCGACAAAATAAACCTTGGTTACCCCTTTGCCTTTCAGGTAATCACTAAGTCCTGTCGATTTTCTATGGTTATTATCGTAAAAGCCACTGTAACTATCAATTTCAATATCAGTTCCTTTTCTAAAAATGGCTTCAACACGGTTCAGGTTTACGAGGGTACTAAACTGTGCACCTTCCGTGCCTTGTATGCAATGGTCTGGCCATAATGTTTGCGCAACTCCTTTTACATCTAATTCTTCAAAAGGCTTTTTACCGGGGTTATTAGAAGCAAAACTTTTATGGGTTGAGGGATGCCAGTCCTGTGTAGCTACTACCAGGTCAAAATACTGCTGAATGCTATTTACAATTGGTATAATCTCATCAGCATCTGGTATGGCCAGCGAACCACCACTCAAAAAATCATTTTGCATGTCTACGATAATCAGTGTTTTCATGTAATCATTAAATTTTACTCCTAAAATAACAGGTATTATTTTAAATTTTATGCATAACGACTAACAACTTCAATTTACAAGTCTATCTATGATCTGTATAGTAATTTATTTTCACTGATTGACCTAAGTTATCAATCTCTCTATCAGTAAGCAAAGGAGCTTTAAAGACATTTAGTGCCTCATTCAATTGGTCCTTCGTTCTTATCCCAACAACGGCAGCCGACACAGCAGTTTGATGCAATGCAAACTGTATGGCAGTTTGTGCAGTGTTACGGGTTTCGCCGGATAATAATTGCACAGAAGTTGCAGTATCTGTCACTTGTTTTACATTGTAATCCAGGTAATCTTTAGCGGGTTTGTCTACGAGTAAACCCCCTGCCACCGTACCCCTTGCCAATATACCAATACCATTTTGCATAAGCAACGGAAAAATGAGCTCTTCAGCCCTGCGGTCCAGCAGGCTGTATTGCAGCATAACACTGGTAATGTTGGACCTGCGCACATATTCTCTTATAACATTTGGTCTGATAGATGAGATGCCATAAAATCTTATTTTACCTTGTTTTTTCAGTAGTTCAAAAGCTTCAATCGTATCATCAATATCATCATCAATAGTGCCTCCATGCAATTGGTACAAATCTATATAATCTGTTTGCAATCTTTTTAAACTGGCTTCAACTTCGTTAATAATATATTGTTTTGAAGGATTCCAATCCCAGCCGCTGCCGTCTTTTCTCCATTGATTTCCTACTTTGGTTGCGAGGATGATCTCAGATCTTTTTTGTGCAATGGCCTTTCCAACTGTTTTTTCGTTAAGGCCTTTTTCGTATAGATCAGCCGTGTCAAACATATTTATTCCTCCCTCTATGGCCTGGTGAATAAGTTTTTCCATTTCGGTATAGCTGCCCTTTAACGACATGCAGCCAAAAGCTATCCTGCTTATTTCAAGGTTAGATTTTCCAAGCTTAATATATTTCATACACTGCTTTTAAATATGGATAAAAAAAGTAAGCCAATATATTAAAGGTTAAGAATATAGGAGATAGGAAGTAGAAGGTAGAAGGCAGAAGGCAGAAGGCAGAAGGTAGAAGGTAGAAGGCAGAAGGTAGAAGGTAGAAGGTAGTAGGTAGATAAGAGATAGGAGGTAGGATATAGCAGATTGGAGAATAGGAGAGAAGTTAGAAGGAGCCTTGGAACCGTCATGCCGAACTCGTTTCGGTATCCCCCTGGAGAAAGCAAGCTTATATTATGGGTTGGTGTTTTTTTTTGTGCTTTAGATTATGTTCCTGGTATTCAGTTAATTGACTAAACCAGGAAAACTATTTTTCTAATTTAAACTTTATCAGTTTAAAATATGCCAGGCAAAAAAACAGCCTGCAAATGCAGGCTGAACTTATAAAATAAAATGTTCTTTTTTACTTAAAAACGCTCCAGATTACTAAAGAAGAAGCTGCCCTCAATCGAAGCATTTTTATCACTATCACTTCCATGAACCGCATTTTCGCCAACAGATGCAGCAAAGTTTTTGCGAATGGTACCTTCATCGGCCTGGGCCGGGTTGGTAGCACCAATAAGGGTCCGAAAATCTGACACTGCATTATCTTTTTCAAGGATAGCGGCTACAATAGGTCCGCTACTCATAAAAGCTACAAGCTCACCATAAAAGGGTCTTTCTTTATGTACTTCGTAAAATTGACCGGCCTGCTCTTTAGTTAACATGGTCCATTTCATTGCCTTAACCGCAAAACCAGCTTTAATAATCTGGTCTAATATGGCACCGGTATAGCTTTTAGAAGTAGCATCCGGCTTAATCATTGTAAAAGTTCTGTTGCTCATTTTTTATTTATTTGCGCGGCAAAAATAGATGTTTATGCAACTGAACTAAAGATTAAACAAAAGGAATTTGTTAAGACTCGAAATTTATTTTGACTGTGTAATCCAAATAAATGATTTTTGCGGCCTTTCTATGCAGTCTATACAATCATTTTACTCTCAATTAGATATTCCCCGTAAGGTTATCATCACTACCCACCAGAAACCGGATGGCGATGCAATGGGCTCTTCATTGGGTCTTTATAACTTTCTTATTCAGTTAGGTCATTCTGTTACCGTAATATCTCCTACAAACTGGGCTACCTTTTTACAATGGATGCCGGGCTGCGACACTGTGGTTGATTTTGATTATTCACGGGAGAAAGCCCTGAGTATTATTAGCGAAGCGGAAGTTTTGTTTTGTCTCGACTTTAATGTATTGCACCGCACCAAAAACATGGAAGCAGTACTAACCAATCTTGATTGTATAAAAGTGTTGGTGGATCATCACGAACAACCACAGATGGAGGCTTTTGATTATGGAGTGAGTGATCCATCAAAAAGTTCAACATGCGAAATGGTTTTTGATCTAATTGTTGAAAGCGGTCACGACGATAAATTAAATTCAGATATAGCCCGGTGTTTGTACGCCGGTATTATGACCGATACAGGATCATTTCGTTTTCCTGCGGCCTCCTCTCATGTACATACTGCAGTTGCCCGGCTAAAGCAAACCGGCTTTAATCATACGCAGGTTCACGAAAATATTTACGATAATTTTTTGGAGAACAGGCTTCGTTTTACGGGGCATGTATTATTAAACCGGATGGAGGTTTTTTATGAATACAATGCGGCAATCATTTCAATACCAAAAAACGATTTGCTGCGCTTTCACATAAAAACAGGTGATACAGAAGGGCTGGTAAATTACCTGTTAACCATCCAGGGTATTAAGCTTGCTGCACTTGTTATAGACCGCGACGAAGAGCGTAAGTGGAGTTTTAGAAGTAAGGGAACATTTGATGTTAATACATTTGCACGCACTCATTTTGAAGGCGGGGGTCATTATAATGCTGCCGGCGGAAGAAGCAGCGAAACACTTGAGAACACCGTTAAACAATTTAAACAGGTTATAAAAGAATACGAAGAACAACTAAATTAAATATGAAACAGATCCTCGCCATCGCAGGTTTAGCCCTGGTTTTTGCCTCTTGCAACAGCAAGTTTGAGAAAGCTCCTTCGGGATTAGCTTATAAGATTATTAAAGGTGACGGTAAAGAAAAATTAAAAGCCGGTCAGATTATTAAGATTAACGGTATAGTTAAGCTTACACCTAAAGACTCGGTAATGTTTACCACTTATGGTCATTTGCCAGAGTACCTTCCTGTAGATACCTCAGTAAAAAAATCGTACGATTTCAATGAAATATTGTCTCTGGCTTCTGTAGGGGATAGTGTGGTAACTGTTGCCCAGGTTGATTCATTGGTAAAGATGGGTCTTGCACAATATTCTGACGTTTTAAAGAAGGGTGATCAAATCCAGACCTCTTTAAGAATTTTAAAAGCCTTTAGCAACGAACAGGAAAAAAATGCTGATCAGCAAAAAGAACTTGACAAGGAGAAGCAACGTGAGATTACAAATTTGGAAAACTACCTGAAGCAGAAAGGTATTAAAGCTGAAAAAACAGCTAATGGTGTTTTTGTTGAAGTAAAAGATGCAGGTGTTGGTCCCAAGGCTGCCGCAGGCCAGCAACTAACAGTTGATTACACAGGCTCATTGCTTGAGACAGGAAAAAAATTCGACAGTAATATTGATACTACTTTCGGACATGTTCAACCATTGCAGTTTGTAATAGGTTCAGGCCAAACCATTCGTGCCTGGGAAGAAGGGTTCCAGTTTTTTGGTAAAGGGGGAAAAGGTACTCTTTACGTTCCATCATTAATGGCATATGGCCCTCCGGGTAAACCTCCGGTTATTCCTGCTTATGCTCCCTTAATTTTTGAAGTAGAAGTAAAAGACATGATGAATGCACCGGCACAACCACAAATGAACATGATGGATCCCCGCCAACAGGGTGGTAATCCACAACAACAAGGTCAACCTCAGGGTGGTCAGCCCCAGCCTCAACCGCAAGGCAGAAACTAAACTAATAAATATATAAAAAAGAAAGAGCTCCGATTGGGGCTCTTTTGGTTTTTACACCTTTTCAGTTGTAACCACAGCACCTGAAAGATGATCCAGCTTTGCTTCTATCTGTTTTAAAAAATTAAACTGTTGTGCCTGGCTGTCAAACAGTGTTTTCAGTTGTTCTTCTAATAACACATCCAGTTTTTGATGTAGGCTTCTGATCTCTATCTCTGCTTTCAGGTTAATCATATAATCATTCTCACTGCGCCTGCGGTCTTTCTCTTCCTGCCTGTTCTGGCTCATCATTATCACGGGTGCCTGTAAGGCTGCAATACAGCTTAAGATCAGGTTCATAAGAATAAATGGATAGGGATCAAATTTTGTTTTTCCTAAGGCTATCGTATTAAAAATGATCCATATAACCAGTACTACTCCAAAGCTGATGATAAACTTCCAGCTACCCCCAAAACGGGCCACCTTGTCCGATAATTTTTGACCACGATTAAGAATTTCCTGCGGCGGGTTTAGAAGATTGTTCGTAATCAGTTCTTCTTCTTTAATAGTATCAGTAACTATCTGGTGCAATTTTGCCAGGTGATTATTTTGCTTTGTAAGCAAATCTTCTACTTCAATATCCATAGTTTATAAAATTTTGATTGCAATATGACCCTCAACGTATTTAGTCTGCTAATGCTTTTTTGAATTGCATAGTTTAAGTGGTTGAAAGTATAAATTTTTTCTTAAGGTAATACGTTCGGACCTTTCACCTAGTTTTACGGCTAAATAAAAGCACATATTGATAGAGAGAACATCAAGAGAAGTAATCATTCGCTTACCTGCTTCGGTGGACACGACCGGACTGCAACGTCTTGTAGATTACCTCACTTATAAAGAAGCAACTTCAAACTCTATGGCGACCCAATAACATCAGTTCGGAGCGGGAAGATTTTATTAAGAACTAATTTCAAGCTTATATCCTTTGCCGCGTATAACAACAATTTTGACACTCGGATCAGATTCCAGTTTTTTTCTAAGTTTTGATATGAACATATCGAGACTGCGGCCTACTATAACACCTTCATCTTCCCATATCTCTTTTTGTAACCGGCTGCGCTCTATTGCCTCGTTTGGAGACAACGCGAAAATGTGTAGTACACGCGTTTCAGTTCTGGTCAATTCTATGGTCTTTCCATTTATCATGAGCTTACGAGCCTCCGTGTCGAACGACATTGACCCCAAAGTGAAAATACCAGTAGGCTGACTGTCAGGTAAGGCTCTCCGCGGCTTGACAGATCTCAAAAAAATAAATCCAATAAATGCTAAAGGCAACAGAGCGCCCAAAAAATATTCATGCTTTGCTGTGGTTATACCCGTTGGTTTAAATTTAATGTTAATCATATAACATCCTATGGGTTGCCTTCTTCCTATACAGGCTACAATATCATCCTTCTTATTTTTTGATATAGCATATCCATAGGCTACACTGGCATTGGCACAGTTAAGTACGTTAACAACGTAATCACTTGCAAGCGGGTCTTTAGCTAACAAACGCTGAGTAGTATTTACCAGGAAGTCGGGTTGAAAAGTAAAAGCATTCTCAAAACTGATTTGGTATTCATTGTCGGCGATCTTTTTTACTGGAAGTACCCGTGATGTACTGTCGCCCGACTGAAGGAGTATTTCATGTCCGATGCGGCGAAGCAGAACTTCCCTTCTGGCAAAGTCAAAGTCATCATTGCCGGTAATAGTGAAAGCCACGCAGATTATAGAGATAAACAAGAGTAGTAATGATACGGCCATGTACTTCCGTTTATCGGGCAGGAGATTTTTCCTAAATAGCATAGTGTCAAGATATTATTTACAAAGTTTACACTCTTATTTACAATCAAAGACCCCCAGGCTGAAATAAATCAAAGTATTTTGTTGCACCAACTTTAAAAGGATATGAAAAATAAAAGAAATGCCCCAAGTGATTCTGATTTATCGAGAGATAGATCTATGTCAATTAAACCTACAAAAAATATGAAAAAAGTTATTTATGCACTGATCTTACCGCTGGTTGTGGTAAGCGGATTAGTATTTGCTAATCGCGAAATCAAAAATAAAACTACTAACAAATCAACCCCAAAAACAGAGAAGGCTGGAACTGCAAAGATCGTTTTTAAATCTACAGATGGCGGGCAAACCTGGCAGGACATCAGCAAAGGGCTGCCAGAAAATTTGCGGAAAGATAGTATCCGGGGAAATAGCTTCTTTGCAAATGATAAAGGGCTGTTTTTAAGGGTTGGAAACGGACTTTATCACAGTACAACAAATGCCACAGCTCCTTTTTGGACCAAAGTGATCTTTCCTGACAGCCTGTCCCGGTTCATCGGGGAACATAGCAGCATTGCCCCCGGTAAGTCCGGGATATTTTATTGGGGTGTAAATGTGAAAAAAGCAAACGGAACGAGTGTATGGTCGCCTATATTCGACAATTCTCATGGGCCACGACTACGCAGCGCTTTTGAAACTGCCGGAGGTACAATTTTCATCGGCACCGACGAAGGCATTTTTAAAACTGATAACAGTGGAAAAACCTGGAAACTTGTCTATGCCGGAGGCTTTGTTGGGCATTTGGCAGAAGCAAAT
>JBBQVY010000164.1:0-11234 GCA_038211085.1 Chitinophagales bacterium
TATATTTGCACCATAGCATTGCAGCAAGAAGCTTTTATCAATGTGGTGAGTAATTCGGTGAGTACCGAATTGAAGCCATCTAAAAATATTGTACTGACGCGGGTTTCAAGGGATGGGTTCAAGAGCCTAACTCTCCGCCGATTGCAATATCAAATTCAGTCAAAAGCCTGCAAATTCAATGTTTGCGGGCTTTTTGCATTTTAGAAGGTCATTAAAACTAAATATTTTCTAAAAGATCCATTGACACTATATGTGATGTTGCTTTTGTTTTAGCAAGTTTACCCGGCCAGCGCATCCAGCAGGCCTTTTATATACCCAATCCCAAAAAGATTTCCTTTCATTTCATAACCGGGATGATCATTGTTTTCTCCAGCCATTGTTGGCACATGGTCTGAACGTAGTGGCCCGTCAAAGCCAATGTTTTTATAAGCCTGCATCATAGCAAACATATTGGTAGGTCCATTGTCGTGAAAAGTTTCTCTAAAGTCTTTTGGTGTACCTGCCACATCTCTTATATGAACAAAGAAAATCTTTTTACTATTGCCCCATTCATGTATTAAACTCAAGACATCTTCGCCCATAGTAGTGTAAGTGCCCTGGCAAAACGTTAGACCATGCGAAGGACTATCAGAGAACGACAATGCTTTACGTATGGCGTCTCCAGAAGTCAAAATTCTTCCAATACCATTTACCGGGCTGACAGGCGGATCATCCGGATGCAAAGCCATCTTTACATTATTAGCTTCAGCAACAGGCATCACCTGTTCAATAAACCATTGGTAGTTTTCCCATATTTTGCTTTCGCTAACGGGTGCATATTTATTGTCGGGTTCTTTCAATGCTGCTTCGTAATTAAAGCCGCTCACCAAAGCGCCTCCTCTTTCGGGTAAAGCTTTGTGAGTGCGATACCAGCCAGTGTACATGAAGTTGTAACAGATAAAATCAACCCCAAGCCTACCCATATTTTCCAGCATTTTGCAATAACGATCCACGTCTTTTACTCTTCCGTCTAAACCAAGCTTTATATTGGTCATATCCATCTGGTCACCTTCCAAACCTATCAATTCAAAACCCTGCTCTTCAAAAATTTCTTTTGAACGGGCAAAGGAATTATAGTCATCAATGGAGCGTGTGCCGGTTAATTCAGGAGCTAATTTGGCAATGGCATAATCGATCCCCATTTGTTTGCAGAGTTGCCATTTTTCATCGGGCTTGTTACCAAAAAATAAAAAAGATAGTTTCATTGAAGAAGGGATGTGATTGGTTACTGATGCTCGGGTAAATTTTTAAACAAAGCTCTTTCTCTGTAAACGCTATGGCTAAACGCTTGTTTTTCTCTATGGTTAAATTTTTTACAACACAGAATGGAGGGAGAAAGACAACACAGAGAGACACGAGATAAAAGCTACTTAAAGCATTTTAAAAGTATCCGCCCTTCTCTGTAATCTCATGTACTGTCTGACCTTCTTTCACCCAACCAAAAATCTTCTTTTCATTCTCTTTAATTTCTTCTGCACGAACCAATACATCGTACGCAATATCGCGGGGAACCACCAATACGCCATCAATATCTCCAACTACAATATCACCCGGCTTAATAGTAACATCACCTATCTTAATGGGTATTTGATAATGCGTGATGAGGCAACGGCCAAGGCTGCCGTTCGATATTCTATATTCGTAAAACACGGGGAAATCGGCCTCAAGTATTTGATGTGTGTCGCGAATACCTCCATCGATACACGCAGCTTTTAGTCCCTTACCTTTTGCAGTAGCCGTCATTACACCACCCCATAAGGTGGCTTTTTTATCTCGACTCGTGTCCCAAACAACAAAGGCATCTTCGTGCATGGCATCCAGCATTTGGGTGCGAAATTCCATTTCACCCGTTACCTGTACATTGGGCGCACTCTTAACTGTAAAGGCAAAACCAGCAACCGTGCGATACTCCCGAAGCGATATAATATGACCCGGCAATGCCTGGTCTAACAAGCAAAACTCCCGCAATACATCATTAACCGCACCGGTGTACAGCTGTTCAAAGCGCCAAAGCAATTCCTTGTTATCAATCGGAAAAACAGCTTCAGAAATTCCCTCCCTTGCTTCAATTAACTTCTCAAGGTTCATCATGCCAACCTCTTTTTTATACTGGTCTACGCTCATGGTTTTTGTTTTTAAAATGCCTCTCCAACCCCTCCTTCGGAGGGACTAAATAAAGCTTGATGATTAAATTTTGTTTATGATTTTTGATTTCTATTTATATTTTTTTTGGAACCCAGTTTTAGTCTTTCATAGCATCATCGTTGCTGCCTGCTCCGTCAAACTAGCGGGGTCGCAATCCGTTCATCGATAAATCCTTTTTTCATCTTCCGGTTTTCTCTTTTTTCACGCAAAGCAAGCAGCCAAGGAAAACCACGCCAAGAACGCAAAGATGAAAAATATGATACCAAAACGAAATAACACTTGACCATCTTTGCGGGTAGCTCTTTGCGTTCTTTGCGTGAAAAATTTGATTCAACGTTGCTGCCTGCAATCTGTTCATTGGCAAATCTTTCTCTTCTGCTTTTTAAAATTTTCACGCAAAGCAAGCAGCCAAGGAAAACCACGCCAAGAACGCAAAGAAGGAAAATAGGATACCAAAACGAAACAATACTTGACCATCTTTGCGAGTAGCTCTTTGCGTCTTTGCGTGAAAAATCCTATTCATATCTTTTTCACCTTCGGCTTTTAAGCCCCTTTAGGGGTTTTGGGTTTTCCTACACACCTGAACTTGATAAAAAACCACCATCAACAGGAACAACAATTCCCGTAACAAAGCCTGCTGCGTCATCGTTGATTAACCAATTCATACATCCTATTAACTCCGGCGCTTCACCAAACCGTTTCATTGGCGTGTGTGATAAAACACTCTTTGCTCTTGGTGTATGGCTGCCATCTTCGTTGAACATAATCTTGCGGCTTCTGTCGTTTAAAAAGAAACCGGGAGCTATTGCATTTACTCTTATGTTGGCGGGCGCTAAATAAGCCGCAAGCCATTGGGTAAAGTTTGCAATACCTGCTTTGGCCATACCGTAAGCGCCTACTTTGGTTAATGGCCTGAAACTATTCATAGAAGCGATGTTGATAATGACACCGCGCTTCTCTTTTGCCATTGCTCTTCCGAAGATGTACGATGGTATTACTGTGCCCATGGTATTCACATCAATCACACTTTGAAACACAATCATATTAAGATTGAAAAATCCTTTTACCGAACCATCGTCCAGCAATTCTCTTTCATCAAATTCGGTGGTATTGGTTAAGGCATCGTTCTGGTTGCCACCGGCGCCATTTATCAGAACAGAACAAATGCCGAATTCTTTTTCAACAATATCTCTCGCAGATTTTACTGCAACCTCATCAGCTACATCGGTACTCACTGAAATTGCTGTGCCGCCTGCTGCTTTTATCTCCTGCTCTACTGCTTTCAGTTTTTCCATGCTCCTTCCGAGCAGTGCTACTTTATAGCCTTGTGCTGCAAGGTTAATCGCCATAACAGAACAAAGCGTTCCACCTGCACCGGTAACAACCGCAACTCTATCTTTAGCTTCATCACTCATTTTTTTCGCTTTTTAACTGTTGATTAAATTGCCACGACCTTCAGGTCGTGGTGTTTATAAATTGTATTAATGGCTTTAGCCAAATACTATTTTGAAATTTAAATCTTACAATATCTTCTGTATTAACAAATCCCTTTTTGATAAATACCATATTCATTTGTGGCTAAAGCCTGTCATGATTGTTTTAAAATCCACGACCTGAAGGTCGTGGCAATCGATAGACACTCTCCCATGTCAATTAATGCATTCGCATCCACGCTTACAATTATAAAGTCATTTTTTTATCCAGTTTTTTATGTTGCTATAAGAAATATTTTTAACCATTGTCGAAACAAAATCCCAATCGTTGGGGAGCTTTCCTTCTTCTACCCAACTGCCTAAAAGATTACAAAGTATGCGGCGGTAATAATCGTGACGAATAAAGGAAACAATGCTTCTTGAATCGGTTGTCATTCCTATTGAAGTGCTTAGCAAACCGTAACTACTTAATGCGGTTAATTGTTGCATGATGCCCTCGTAATGATCGTTGTACCACCAAGCAGGTCCGAACTGAATTTTGCCTTGCACACCATCTTCGCTATACGAACCAGTGAGCGATGCAAACACCGCATTGTCGACAGGGTTCAACGTATAAAGAATAGTTTTGGGCAATGCGCCTTCTTTGTCCAATTCATCTAATAAAAGACATAGAGATGGAACATGTGCTGTATTGCCAATACAGGCATAACCACCTGCGGAACCAACCTTATTTCTTAATACAGAACTGGTATACCGATAAGCGCCGATATGCAACTGCATCTTCCATTTTCTTGTTGCATATTCTTTCCCTAAGAAATGTAATAGGTAAGATTGTAGGCTGATTAATTCCTCCTCGTTTATTGCTTCTTTATCCAGCAATCGCTTAAATAAATAAGTAGCCTCCGCTATATCGCAGGATGTATACATAAAGCCGCTATCCAATGAATGATCACTTAGTAAGCAACCTGCTTCATCAAAGAAATTGAGGCGGTTAATAATTGCTGATTGGTATGTAGTAAGATCAATTACTTCAATAGATGTAAGGCTTTGTAATTTTTGAAGCCATGGATAAAACGATGGTTGACTAAAACTAATAATGCTATCTGCACGCAAAGACGGAAGACAAGTAATACCTGAATTTTGTTTTGCTAATTCAACATGATGCTCGAGGCTATCATTTAAATCATCCGAAGTGCAAAGCAATTCTACACCAAAGCTTTTTACAATATTTAAAGCAGTAAATTCTTCCTGCGTTAATAAATCGTTTGCTTTATCCCAGATCATTTTTGCCGATGACGGAGTCAGCATTTCCTCAATACCAAACAACGTCTTTAGCTCCATGCAACTCCAATGGAACAATGGATTACCGGCAGTACTTTGAAAACAGGTAGCCCAGGCAAAGAACTTTTCATAGTCAGGCATATTACCAGTGATCAATTCTTCGGCAATGCCATAGATACGCATCGCCCTGTGTTTATAGGGATCGTTTTGAACCCAAAGCTGGTAGATGTTTTTAAATTTTTTATTAACGGCTAAAGCAGCAGGGTCAATATGATTATGGGGATCGATTATGGGTAATGCAGCCGCAACCTCATGGTACAATCGCTTGCCATAATCATTAATTAAAAGAAAATCTGTATCGTTAAATGTTTTCAACTGCACTATTAGTTATTATTGAATTTTTGGATGAAGACTTCTGCATACCGTCTACCTACTTCCCTTGCAGATTCCGTGTTAAAGTGGGTCGCATCGCCTTTATGGGTTAAGCCCTCTGTATGTACAACTGCTACTTTCTTAAGCCTCTGCGGTAAGGTTTCAATTGCTGCATTTACCGTTTTACCGTAAGGATGAGTCGCAACATAAAAATCACCAATGGTACCCGCAACAAATGGCAATCTTTTCAATTTTAAATCTTTTCTAAACCGCTGCACTAAGGCTATCAACTTACCATCATAAACCAATGCGTGTAATGAATCGCTGTCGGATTCTCCCTGGTGCCATAAAATGCCTTTCAATACTCCTGATTGCATGGCAAGCTTTGTTCTTCGCATCGCATCATCATAAGGATAACTTTTTGTTGGTTCATAGTATTTGGTAGGTTCCCACATTGCTACAGGAGAACCGCCAACGGCACAAGGAATAAGCCCTATAACAACATTCGTGTCCTGTTCAGCCATTTTCTTTCCAAAAGCAAAACCCGGCCCCACACCTGCTACGCCTGGCTTATCAAAATGCAATGGCTCTTTTGCCAACTGCCATTCGCCTTGTTTATTCAATACCCAAACCCGATTATTGGTCACCGTATCCCCCGCCTCTACTATGCCTCTACCTGCCATATTAGACTGTCCTGCTAATAGATACAAGTGGAATTGTTTTTTAGTAACAGCGGGTTGAGAATAGCATGTATTTGACAAACAAAACACTATGACAAACAGAGAAAGAACTTTTGCGCTGGCACTTGTTCCGATGGTCTTTGTTCGCGGTCGTTTCGAATAAAAAATTACCGCTCCAATTAAACAAATAACTCCCGAACCAATCGCCAGTTTACCACTTGTTATTGCGATAGATGGAATACCCATAACAATGAAGAGCGATCCTGTAATTACAAAAGCAATTGCATATAAAACCATCAAGCCACCCATAACTGAATGGTCGGTATCCGCTGCATTTGGTGCAGGCGTAGCAAGCTTTGTAAAGAAGGCAACCACCTTGTTGTTGTAAGCCCTGTCGTTTGATAAAAAAAATCCCGAGGCAAAGAATACAGCCAGGCAAACCAGCACTTCAATCAATGTTGCCAGCTCCCAGCTAAACTGCTTGCTTGCGGTTAAGGCAATGCCCACAATAATTCCAATCACCATCGACGCAATAGCACCCCAGGGTTGTGGTCGCCAAAAAACTACCCCCATAATTACCGGTATGATCATAGGTATGGCAAAAATGCCTGACAGGTATTGATTCACCTGGAAAGCGCCTCCTAATTTATGTACATACAAAGCGCCAAAAGCCACTATAAGTCCTACGGCTAATGTCATAATCCTGGCAACCCAAAGCGTCTCCTTAGGCTTTGCATTTTTACGGAACAATCGCTGGTAAATATCCCGTGTAAGTACACTCGCGGTTACATTAAACTCAGCACTTAAAACCGACATGGTAGCAGCAAACATTGCAGCAATCATTAATCCCATTATGCCCCCTGGCAATAGTTTTAAACATACAGCCACATAAGCCATTTCAGGGTTTTCAAGATCAGGAACAATAACACGTGCAGCCACTGAAGGAAATAAGAATATAACCGGGAACACTAAGAACAGCGCTGCCGAGAGCAACCCGATTTTTTTACCATCCGATTCGGTCTTTGCACTATAGAAACGTTGAATAAATGTCCAGTTACCAAGGTATTTAATAACAATGGTTAGATAGTACACGAGCAAAAAGAATGGAACTCCTCTATGCCCGTTAAAGAAGCTCATATTATCCGGAATGACCTGGCGCATATTGGATAAACCGCCGGCAGCATTGTAAGCCAGTGGCACTAAAATAAGCGTGGCAAAAAACAGGATAATGAATTGAACCACATCTGTAACAATCACCGCAAGGAAACCACCAACCACAGTATATACTGCCACAACAAGGCCACAATAAATAACAGCAGTTTGAAATGGGATGCCTGAAACAGCAGTAACAAAAATGCCGATGGAGTACAACTTAATCATATCATCCAACAGCTTCAGTAATACGCCGCTCCACGAAAATATTTGGCGAATAGGTGCATTGTATCTTGTTTCCAAAAACTCGACAGGGCTAATGATACCGGCACGTTTCCAAAGTTTTGCATAAACGAATACAGCAATTAAAGATGGAAATATAGTTGACCACATTAAAGTGATTGCCACCATTCCATCCGTATAAGCAATACCTGCATAAGCAACAAACACAAACGTGCTAAACTTCGTCATGAAATTACTGATGCCTCCTGCAATCCACGACACGCCACTGCCACCTTTAAAATAGTCGCTGATATTCTTAATATACTTCCCTAAGAATATACCAATGCCAGCCATCATTACCATGTAAATGATGATCGTGATATAGTCGAGTGTTTGAAGTTTATTCATTTCAATTTTATTGCTTAAAGCTGATTAAACTTTTATCTGCTATTAAAACAGGCCCATCATAAACAGGGATATTTTTGAACGTATAAGTACTACCCTTTTTGCTCCAGTTAGCTGCTGGAATTTCATAAATGCCTCCTGTAATGATGTCAACAAAAACCGGTGCATCCATCTCACAATTAGAGAAAGAAAAATTTTGAAGCCTGGTTTGATTATTATCCGTTGGAATATTTTCATCCATCCAGATAGCGTAAAGTTGTTTCCTTGAATCAATATTTCTAAAACCATAAACAGCGAAGCTTCTGTCGGTTGAAACAGAATAGCGGTGTTCTTCTGCACCTGCACCTGCAATATTGTATGTATGGTGTAAGTCGCTTAGTCTTTCCAACGTATGATCAAAAACAGCGGCTACGTTTTGCACTGCGTAATAAGCCTTCTTGGGACGTATAACTTTTTGAGATGAATCGGATTGTATCAGTCCTTTTACATTTAACCTGCTGATAGGCCCGCCTGTATAGGCAATGTCAATTATGGTAAAAATGCTGCATTCAATATCGTGTCCAAGGTTGCCCAGCATTCTTCTTGTATTCCATTTAGCCTGCGATACCTCCGACCAGTTATAATCTGAAAGTGCTCCTCTGCCCGGGCCGCCTTCTGATGGTGCACCATTTTCACCCTGCCTTAATTTCATACCGGGAGCATACTTATCCAGTGCCTGCCTTAACTGGTAAACAGCAAGATAATTGGCATCGGGATTATAGGCATAATCATGGTAGGTCATGTTATCGAACAACTTCATTTTCTTTTTGCCAATGCGTTTAAAAAAACGCTCCGAAAACTCCAAACCAATATGTCCTAAAGCCAAACCAGAAATCTTTGCATCCGGTTGAATTTTCTTAATGATTTGTGCAGTACGTACATTAAAATCAGCCATCATTTCAGGACTGTTAATGGTATTGTCTCCAAAGTTTGGTTCGTTCCAAACTTCCCAATCTTTTACTTTATCCTTATAGCGGGTAACCATTGCTGCTACCCACTTATTATACCCTTCCAATGCTTCTTGTGATACCGGCATACCTGCCCCTAAGTTTGCACCGCCACCACCTTTGTACAATGTGTTCCCATACGATGTCTGCAACCACGGTTTCAATCCACGACTGGTTGCGTCGTTCACAATATGATCGAGCCATGCCCAATCATATACGCCTTTTACTTTTTCAGTTTTAGCCCATCCGGCTTGCAAGCGAAGCAACTTTATTCCCAATGGAACCAGGTATTCTTTGTACTGGTCGTAATCAGCAAAATCACGATCAAGGGTTTCGCAGCCAATCATCCAGTTAGATGATTGAATTTCGTTGGTGCTGCGTGGAGTTATTGAACCTACATAAGGCAGCTCAATTTTAAAATCAGTTACCACCCTGTTTTTTGATGTATCAATTTTTTGCGCATCTGTGTTGAATATAGCCATCAATAAAACAAATGCAACCAAAGCAATTCTATTGCTATTTTTAAGCAACCTATTCCCCTTTAAACCAAGTATTGAACTACTTTTTATCATTTCTTATTTATTCTTTCGTTTTTACTTTAGGTTCTATTTTTTTGTAACCGGCATATATTCTTTATTCAGCCCCGGTTGTTGCCTGCCCCGTCAGACTTGCGGGGTCACTCACTTATACTGTATTTTTTTATGTCATCTTTTTTTACGACTTGTTGTTTTATTAGTACCAACTATACTCTTCAAATCAGCTACAAATACATTGCGTGTATTTCCCACATATCCATTAAATATAACAAAGCGTCCACTTCTATCCCATGCCGGATGTGGGTCTACCCTAAACTCTCCAACTACATCTGACACAAATACTTCAGCAACCTGCTCTTCGTTGTTTGTATCAGTATGCAAAAGACGAATAGGTACCGTACCGTTGCGCTTTGTTATAGCTTCATCGGGGTAAGCATCTGTAACAATGAGTGGCAAACCTTTTGGATGAAAAGACGGATGGCCCGAGCCTGGCGTAAATACTGTTTTCATACCAGTGCCGTCGTATTTCACAGAGATCAATTCCAATCCCTCTTTATCATCCGTGTTTAAGTTCATTGAGACGTGTTCACCATCCGGCATCCAATTGATATGATGTCCGCCTTTTGCCCATTGTTCAGGATTTATAGCTGTATGTATATCGGTTCCATCCGTACGCATCGTTATCACCGAACGGAGCCTTGCACCTCCACCAACCGGCGCCCATTGTACTGTAGTTAATAATCGTGTTCCCTGCGGGTTCCATTTTACCTGGAAACAATAGTATTGAAAGTTTTGCGGATTAGGTATAGCTATCGAAGGCGTTGTCTTCTCGTAAATTTCTTTGATGCTTACGATGCGTTTAGTTTTACCCGTCGCTACATCGGTAATATAGATGCCATCATTATCAACAGGACCAATGTTTCTTTTAACCAGGTTCTTTGGAATAATTACACCATATCCTACCTGTGCATAAACGGAATTGATAAGGTTATAGCTGGCTATTTTCTTCCCATCATTTGAAGCCATGAAAATCGTTCCTTCCAACCTTCTTGATTTACCTGTTAAAGGATTGAGCACTACACAAAATGCTTTCCATGTGGTTGTATCTACATCATTAAATAAAAGTTCTTTATCTGATTTGCCCCACTGAACATTAGCACCCAACTGCACCTCCCAGCCTCTTGATTGTGCTACCACCCTTTCTTTGCCGGTTTTCATATCAACAAGTATTACCTCGCCGGCATCGCCCGGCCTAGGCGATTTATTCTCGTAAGGCATACGAAACAAAGCAAGGTATTTGCCAGAAGGGCTAAGCGGTGATGTATCGAAAAAACGATGGATAACTTTGCCTGTACTAATCTGCCTTATACTAATACCAGGCGAACCATCCATTGTATTTGTTAGGCTGGCTGAAGATGCCTGGGCAATTGCCCTGTTTGACGAAATGAATACAAAGACAAAAAGTAGGCACAGGGCAAATATTTTAGCGTTGGCATTTATTAAACTATACAAGGCTGAATATCCCAAATAAGGTACAAGTATGAGACGCCGCAAGTGTGACCGGGCAGGCAGCAACGCCTGTTGAATAATAGGGCCATGGCCTAACTTCAAACAGCTATTCGCTTCTTTACAACTTTGTTTAGTATCGCACTGATTTACCCGCATTGCATTTATTAATGTCATTTCATTTTTATGGCTGATCTTTCTGCTATCACCACCGGGTAATCCGGAACAGGTATTTCGCTGAATGTATAAGTATCGCCTGCCTTATTATAATTAACTTTTGGTATCGCATAAACCTTACCTGTTATCAGGTCTGCAAACACAGGATTTTTAAATAGTGCTCCTTGAATCGTAAGGGTGGTTGTTTTTGTTTCGTATGCATCTACCGGCCTGTCTTCACGTTGCCAGATGGTAAATAAAGAACCTTTGTTTGCATACCTGTACCCAAAAAAACTTTGATCGGACCCGCTGGATTTTATG
>JBBQVY010000165.1:0-11167 GCA_038211085.1 Chitinophagales bacterium
GGCAGGTAAAACACATTTTTCATGGTGTAGAACTCCACCTGGTCTATATACTTTTTACTTTCCTTCATTTACCAGTTCCGTCTTTCGCTCTTCAAACTTATCGCTGGCAAACTTTAAAAAGATCAGCCCGAGTACTACGTGTTTGTATTCGGAGGATTCAACGGAGCCACGAAGTTTGTTGGCACTATCCCAAAGGGTTTCTTCGATGGATATTTGTTTTTTAGGTTTGGTTGCTGTTGACATTATTTGTAAAATAGTTTTTATCTGTTATTATGTTTTCTCCCAGCCTCACAGCCGGCGCTTACTCTCTCTTAAAAATATCGGAGAGTTGTGTTCATGTATACGCCATCAATCTTTTATCATTCCTCCCATCAGCGGCGCAAACCTTTAATTTTAAATGCAACAATTCTCTTTCTAGTTCTTCTTTCAGCTCCTCCTCGGTGAGAAGATAGAGTTTGTATTTAGATGCAAAGAGTTGTTTGTTATCCTTGAGTACAGAATATTTTACCACAGTTTCATTTTTCTCGGAGCATAGAATAATACCAATAGTTGGATCGTCTGTTTTGTCCTTCATGTTTTCCTCGAACCAACGTACATATAAGTCCATTTGCCCGATATCCTGGTGGGTTAACTTGCCCAGTTTAAGGTCTATTAGCACAAAACATTTGAGGATATAATTGTAGAAGACGATGTCAACATAAAAATGTTCATCTTCTGCCGAGATACGTTTTTGCTGAGCTACAAATGAAAAGCCTTTGCCCAACTCCAGTAAAAAGTTTTGAAGCTTGTCTATCAATCCGTTTTCCAAATCTTTTTCTAACAATCCCTTATCAGACGCAATTTGCAGAAACTCTAAAACGTATGGATCTTTTATAAAATCTTCGGGTTTTGCAGCCAAAGTTTTTGTTTCCTTTTTGGCTTCAGCAACTACTCCTATTTTCCTTTTCGATGAAATTATTCGTTCGTAGTATAGTGAATTGATCTGTCTTTCCAATGCACGGGTGCTCCAGTTTTCAGCCATCGTTTCTTCTATGTAATAATTTCTGGCTGCTTCATTTTCAACCCGCATTAAAAGGCGGTAGTGTGTCCAGGATAATTCCTTACGTAAATCGGAAGGTTTGTTTAATTCGTCACGCAGTGCGTGACGTTTTTGTTTGGTCTCTTTTGCTGACGATTCGCTACGCAGTGCGGAGCTTTTTGAGAAGTCATTTTGCGAAGGCAATTCACTCCGCACTGCGGAGCGAATTGTAGAATGGGGAAAGGTGATGTAGAATTGTCTGTAATTCCTAAGACCTGCTACTGAAAACCCTTTTCCAAAATTGCCTGTTAGTTTTTCCGATAAAGCAGTTAGTAAGGCTTCTCCATATCCGGCTCTTTTATTACCTTTTTGCTCATCCTCTACTATTAACCTCCCTATCTCCCAATAAGCAATAACCATAGTAAAGTTTACAGCCCGATAAGCGGACTGCCTTGCTTCGTCAAGTATTGACTTAATTTCTTTATAAAGATTGTTTTGAGCTGGTTGCTTCATTGTGTTTAGGCGTACAATTAATTTTCTAAAACATTGGGGTATTTGAATTCTTATATCACCACTCAAGATATACAAATAAGCCAACCAAATACTGAGCATTTAAAACAAAAAACCCGCCTGCAGTTACACTACAGCCGGGCTATTATTATTTAGCAAGGCACCCTCAACGGTAACCCTTTTATGCTACCAGAATTTTACATACAACGCAGAGATTAATAATAAGATTATTAAGATAAGCGCCAGTGTACCGGGCTTTACTTTATTACCGCTGTTGGTCTTCGCCAACAGCTTGTCTTTAATATGTGAGGGGAAAAGAATTGCTGGAAAAAGGGAAACAATTGCTTCGCTTACCAATGGTTTACAGGTAACAAAAACCTGCAGAGGCGGATGTCACTTAAGTGTTGTATCAATTTCTCCTGTAAACGCCCTGTACAAAACATTCTGACTGTTTCAAACTCCTGGCCATTGTTTTTCAATCTTATCAAAAACACGGAGGCTGCTTTTTATTTCCTGAATGGTTTTTCTCCCATACTATATATTATTATCCCATTCAAAGTGCGACACCGCAAGGTTCATAAAACTCAAAATTGTATCTTCCAAATTCCTGTAGCTAATTTGGCTAAATGAGCATGGCGGCTTTTAATGTTTTGAGATGTCCATTGCGGATCACTGATGTTTTTAGTGAGTGCATATTTGCTGCTAGCATATATTGGCTTTTTCTCTTCAAATATTTTATCTGCTGCCTCTTTAAAATTCTTAGCAGGTTCCAGTAAGGTAAGGTTACCCAACATAAAAACATTTCGTTCATATTCATCTTCGGTAAACTCTTCATGCCATGTCTGGGGGTAACTTTCAGGAAGTATATGCTCAATTGTTCCATCATCTAACTCAAAGTCGTACAAACTGCCTCCGTGCTCCTGGCTTTCCAACTTGTATAATGTATACCGGGCTAACTTTTTATCAGTTGAATTATTCGTATTAAACTGCTTGAGTGCAAAAAAACTTCTGAAGTCTTCGTCAGTTACGTATAAACCTTTCAAATCATTCAATACTCCGTGAATATTAGCAGTTTCTCCTTTATATAAATTGATGGCAGCCTTGCTAAAAGCTTTTTCCATTTCATTGGTTTGCATTTTGGCGATTACATTGTACCTGTATGAGATGGCAACAATTGCCTGTAACAAACGACTGAATTCATTATTGTCAATTTTATCAAGGGCTACCATAGTTAATGGCTTCCATTGAATAACTTTAAATGATTTCAGAATTCCGATTGCCTTCCTGTTGTCTTTATCGGTATTCCACATGTCATCATCTGCATTGCCCAAAGCCATATAATTATATGCGTAAAACTCCAACTGATCCAGTAATTCAAAAACTTCCTGACCCGTTTTTACGAACTGTTTAATTTCTTTAAATAAATACTCTTTAGTTATCGGCTTACGTGTGGCTAACAAAAAGTAGCGAAGGAAATTAGGAAATTCTCTCAATCCAACAGTATCGATTATTTTCTTCCACTGGTTTTTTATTTGTTTTAAGTCGGTCTCACTTTTAGCCACTAAGGAAAAGAGATAGTTTTTTAACAGGTCTGTAGAAGTAAGTTCAATCCCTCTTGAATTCAGTGTTTCAAAAACTGTGTAGGCATTCAATTCATCCTCAACGGTTATCTGAATAAACATCATCAACTCACCTACAACATTGTTTAAAAAAGAGGCGTAGTCACTTCCTGTATTATTCTTAAACCTTTGCGAAATTTTTTGTTTAAAAAAGTTGTATGATTCCCACATCAATGTTTCTGAATCTGATAGCTTTTTTACGTTGATTGGATCTTTAAATCCAATTAATCGATTTTGGAAGAAACCGTCGTTATTCTCGTTTAAAAAAAGTTTACTGGAATAACTTAATGAAGCAGGATCTTTCTGACCAATGTATTGACGCATTAAAATATCAATCCTTTCTTTATTCTGCTCTATTTCATTTCCTTTATCAGCAAGTTTTTGGATGGCATCTATAACAGATAGGGTGAGGATGGTTAAAGTAGTAAAGCGCTGTTGCCCATCTATTATCAAATACTCTTTTCCTATGGTGCTTTGCAACACAACCGAACCCATGTAGTGAGCATTTTTAGATTCCGCCGCCAATTCTATATCATTCCACAAATCTTCCCAATTATCCTGTTCCCAACTATAATCTCTTTGAAATTGAGGAACACGATATATTTTACCGTTGCCTAAAATATCATTCAGGTTTACAGTCTTTGTATCTAATAAATGTCCAACTGCCATTGTAAAAATTTAGTGTTACAAATCTACACCACCAAATGTCATTCTAATATCAATATAGCTTCCCCCCTTTCTGCATTTTGTTTTCCCGCACAAGAATGATACACTCCAATTTGATTTGCAGACAACAAAGGCTGTAACATACCAGCAAAGCTCCCGGGTTCCATAGCCTTTTATTTTTAAGAACCCGCTAATCTCATTTTCTCTAGCCGCCTTACAGCCAGCCTTATTCTCTCTCTAAATATTGGGGGATTTACGTTAGTCTTATCGCCACCCAAGATATACAAATAGCCCATCCATATAATAAGTTCTAAATCAAAAAAACCCGCCTGCAGTTACACTACAAGCGGGCTATTATTTATTGAGAAAGGCACCCTCAACGGTAACCCTTTTATGTTACCAGAATTTTACATACAAAGCAGAGATCAATAACAGAATTATTAAGATAAGGGCCAGGTTTCCCGGCTTTACTTTAAACATGCCTTTGTCAAGCTCAAATGCTTTGGGGTTTACTTTAGGGCCGGTCATGCTTATGGCAATCATGATGATCATGGTAAAGGCAAACGACAGTCCCATACAAATATGGAACGGTATTTCGAAACCACCTTTACCATTGGGGTAAGCCGTGTACAAGAAAGTTTCGTTACCAAATAATCCTGGTGCATACTCATTAAATAATACAGACAATAAGAAACCGGTAATTACGCCTGCAATGGCTGCAGCACCTGTAGTGCGTTTCCAAAACATACCTAAAAAGAACATGGCAAATACACCGGGGCTAATAAAGCCGGTATACTTTTGAATGTAGGTAAAACCACCAACTCCACCTATACCCAATACATCGCTCCAGGTAAATATGACGGCTACAATCATGGCTACAAAAACAGTGGCTCTACCTGTAAGCACCAGCTTTCTTTCATCAGCCGTTTTTCCAATATACTTATGGTATACATCCAAAGTAAAAATGGTGGAGATACTGTTAACCTTCCCCGCCAGGGAAGCAACAATAGCAGCCGTTAATGCAGCCACGGACAACCCTTTTAAACCGGTGGGCAAAAAGGTTAATACAGCAGAATACGCACCGTCTTTACCGCCTACCAACTGGGGCAATTTTCCGTTTTGATATAAAACAAAAGCTGCAATACCGGGTAACATTACAATTAAAGGCATGAACAATTTAAGCACGCCTGCAAACAGGATTCCTGTACGGGCTGTATGTAAATCGGCCCCCAATGCTCTCTGGGTAATGTATTGGTTGCAGCCCCAATAGTTTAAATTGATGATCCATATACCAGCCAGGTAACTCATAAGGCCGGGGAAGGTTAGGTACTTATTGATATCATTTTGACTGGACGACGCAGTTGGTCGTGGAATGATCATTTTAAAATGCTCCGGAGCATCTTTCAATAACACTTTAAAACCGGCAATAGCATCTTTACCAAAACCAAAACTTTCGCTAACCACCGTTAAGGCTATGTAGGTTGTAACGAGGCCACCAAAAATTAATACGGCCACCTGTATAACGTCGGTATAGGCAACCACCTTCATGCCACCCAGCGAAATGAGCAAAGCAAACACGGCAAGCGCTACCATAATTATATGCAGGTACTCGCCACCGGCCAGTCCGTTTATAGCCACTGCACCCAGGTATAAAATAGACGTAAGGTTTACAAATACATACAAAAACAACCAGAAGATAGCCATGATAAGCGCTACGGAGTCGTTGTACCGTTGCTTAAGAAATTGCGGCATGGTGTAAATGTGGTTCTTTAGATAGACGGGTATAAACCACACGGCGACTATAATCAATGCAACAGCGGCTAACCACTCGTAGGCAGCAACCGCTATACCCAAAAAGAAACCCTCACCACTCATACCAATAAACTGCTCCGCAGAAATGTTTGAAGCAATTAATGATGCCCCAATTGCCCACCAGGTTAAGGTGCCTTCAGCCAGGAAAAAGGCTTTGGCATCGTGTTCGTTCTTTTTACGTTTTCGATAAATGGAGTAGCCATACCCGGCCACAATAATGAAGTAAACAATAAATACAATGTAATCCAGCGGGGCAAGGTTCTTGTTCATAAGCAAGTGTTAGGAATGGTTTTGTTTAGTGAAAACTACGTGAATGTATCATTTATGTTGATAATATACATCGCTCCAACGCAATTCATTTTTCAAATTATATAAAGCAGTTTCGCTGCCAATTTTTACGTACTCAATATTTGCCATAGAAGCAAAGTCTTCCATATGCTCACTGGTTAAATTTTGACTGTATCCTGTATGGTGCGCACCGCCTGCATAAATCCAGGCTGCACAACCGGTGTTCATGTCGGGCAAGGGTTTCCAAAGCACACGGGCAACGGGTAGTTTAGGCAGATCGTGCGGTGCATCCACGGCTACTACTTCGTTTACCAGCATTCTAAAGCGGTTACCCATATCAATTATAGAGGCATTTAAAGCGGGGCCTGCGGCCGAATTAAATACCAACCTTACGGGGTCGGCTTTGCCCCCAATACCCAGCGGATGTACTTCACACTTTGGTTTGCCATTGGCAATGGTTGGACAAATTTCCAGCATGTGCGAACCCAGCACCATGGCATTGCCTGGCTCAAAATGATAGGTATAATCTTCCATAAATGAGTTACCCCCCGGAAGTCCGCTGCCCATAACCTTCATAGCCCGTACTAATGCAACTGTTTTCCAATCGCCTTCACCGGCAAAACCATAGCCTTTAGCCATCATGCGCTGGGCGGCAATGCCGGGCAATTGCTCCATGCCGTGCAGGTCTTCAAATGTATCAGTAAAGCCTTTAAAATTTCCCTCCTCTAAAAAGCGTTGCAAGCCAATTTCAATACGGGCTGCTTCTACCAATGACTGGCGCATTGCCCCACCTTTTAAAAGGTTGGCAGATAAAGTATAGCTGTCTTCGTACTCTTGTATCAGCGTATTAATTTCTCCCTCTCCTGCTGCATTAATTACTTTAACCAAATCGCCAATACCGTAAGTATTTACAGAGTAACCAAACTTCATTTCTGCTTCTACTTTATCACCATCTGTCACGGCTACAAAACGCATGTTGTCTCCAAAGCGAACAAACTTTGCTCCCTGCCAGTCGTGCCATCCGGCGGCGGCCCTTGCCCACACATTTATTTGTTCCAGTACTTTTACATCCTGCCAATGACCGACCACCACCTTGCGGTTAAGGCGCATACGGGTCATGATAAAACCAAACTCGCGGTCGCCGTGGGCACTCTGGTTCAGGTTCATAAAGTCCATGTCAATGTCGCCCCAGGGAATGTCGCGGTTGAATTGTGTGTGCAGGTGCAGCAGGGGTTTGTTTAAAATCTTCAGTCCGCTGATCCACATTTTAGCAGGAGAAAAAGTGTGCATCCAGGCGATGATGCCAATGCAATTTTTGGCGCTGTTGGCTTCCTGGCAAATGGCATAAATTTCTTCAGTAGACTTAACAGTGGGCTTAAAAATAACCTTAACCGGAATTTGTTTTGCCTGGTCTAAACCGGCTGCAATCTCCTGCGAATGTTGGGCAACCTGCTTCAGGGTTTCCTCGCCATAGAGGTGCTGACTTCCGGTTACAAACCATATTTCAAGCTTTTTAAGATCGTTCATATTGTTGGTAGTTGTTGGTTGTTGGTTGTTAGTTGTTAGTTGTTCGTTGTTGGTTGTTGGTTGTTTGCTTGGGGCTGTTGGCTATCGGCTATTGGCTATCGGCTGTTGGGTGTTGGCTGTTGGCTGTTGGCTGTTGGCTGTTGGCTGTTGGCTATCGGCTACCGGCTGTTGGCTGTTGGCTGTTGGCTCTGCACTCTTGACTACCGACTCCCTACTTACTCTCGGCTGCTGGCTATCGGCTATCGGCTACTTACTACTGTCCATAGTAACTATCAGGACCATGTTTACGTTCGTGGTGTTTTTTTATAAGGGCCTCCTTTAAGCGGGATGCCTGTGCGTTTATCTGTTCGGTTAGCAGCGCCATGTGTGCAATCGATTCCAAAACCGCACTGTGGTACACTGCCTTTGCCGGCGTTTTGCCCCACGTAAAAGGTGCATGATTGCCTACCAGTATCATCTCCAGTTCTTCATAGCTCAATCCTCTTTCGGCCAGGCAATTCATTATCTGAAAACCGGTTTCATATTCATAGTCGCCTTTTATCATTTCGTCGTTCATGGGTGGTGCACAGGGTATATCAACCGTGTTATGATCAGCATGGGTGGTACCAAATATGGGGATGTCGCGTTGTGCCTGGGCCCAGGCTGTGGCATAGGTGCTGTGGGTATGTACAATGCCGTTAATGTTGGGCCAGTGTTTGTACAAAACCGCATGTGTTTTTGTGTCGGATGACGGACGTAGGTTTCCTTTTACGGTCACCCCTTCAAAGTCAACAATTACCATCTTGTCGGGTGTAAGCTCACTGTAGGGAACGCCACTTGGCTTAATAGCAAATACACCGAGGTCTCTGTCGGCAGCGCTAACATTACCAAACGTAAATATTACCAGGCCCAGTTTTGGCAACTCCATATTGGCCTCGTAAGCTGCTTGTTTTAGGTGAGCGTATTTAGACATTGGTTTAAGTTATAAGTTGTAGGTCATAGGTTTTAAGTCAACCAATTTTCTGTTTTTTAGTCCGCATTATTTTCCATGGCAACATACTTGTGTCATTTTAATTCCTGTTTATCGGAACTCTCTTGTACCTACCGTTTTTACTCACCTTTTTTATTTAAAGCTCGAGTTATTGACCACAGAGAAAAACAAGAGTCTTTCACAGAGGACTCAAAGAATAACCCTGGCTTTTCTCTGTGCTTCTTTCTTTGCGTGCTCTGTGGTTACTTTTTTTGACATTAGTTAGATGTGTAAACACGGTAGCTCTTGTACTGAAATTCAATGAGCAATTTATATATGTTGACACCCAGCCTGTTCTTTCTTTATGTTTTGTTACTGATAAAAAATTGTCTGCGATATCATTCTCTATTACAATCAAAATGGCGTACCTGCGGCACTCATAATACAAGCTTGTTTAAATGCTACCAAAGTTTTGCACCTAAGGAGCAATAAAACTTAGCCTACTTGCAAAGGATGCTAAAATGAATTTAGCATAACGGCTCAACTACTCACTACTCACCACTCACTCTTCTTTATTCCCTTCTCTTTTACACGCTTCAGGGGATGCTGAAATAAATTCAGCATGACGGCTCGACTATTCACTACTGACTACTCACCACTCACTATTCTTTATTCACTTCTCTTTTACACGCTCCAGGGGATGCTGAAATAAATTCAGCATGACGACTCGACTATTCACTACTGACTACTTACCACTCACAATTCATCACTCCCTTCTCTTTTACACGCTCCAAGGGATGCTGAAATAAATTCAGCATGACGACTCGACTATTCACTACTGACTACTTACCACTCACTATTCATCACTCCCTTCTCTTTTACACGCTCCAGGGGATGCTGAAATAAATTCAGCATGACGGCTCGACTTTACTACTCACTACTGACTACTCACTTCATTATTCCCTTTTCTTTTGCACGCATCAGGGGATGCTGAAATAAATTCAGCATGACGGCTCGACTACTTGACTACTGACTACTGACTACTGACTACTGACTACTCACTACTGACTACTGACTACTGACTACTCACTACTGACTACTGACTACTCTCTCCGCTTATAAATTCTCCCAACTGCTTATACTTCTCATACCGCTTTTTATAGATATCTACTTTGGCGGCGTTGGGATGGTATTCTGCGTCGAAGCCCTGCCCCATTGCCTTCATGGCATCTTCTACTTTTGGATAGATACCGGCGGCGGTTGCGGCAAACATTGCTGCACCTAAAGCACAGGTTTGTTCGCTTTTATGTATGCGTATGGGCATGTTCATAATATCCGCCATCATTTGCATAATAAAGGGTGATTTTTTAGCCACACCACCTATTCCTATCAATCCTTTTATGGGTATGCCCTGCTCAATAAATCTGTCAACGATTGCCTTTGCTCCAAAGCAGGTAGCCTCGGCAATCGCTTTAAATATTTCAGGTGCATTGGTACCTAAATGCAAACCTGTAATTGCTCCTTTTAACGACTGGTCAGCATCTGGTGTTCGGCGGCCGTTGAGCCAGTCAAGAGCCAGCTCGCTGTTTTCTTTTAAGGGAATAAGCGCTGCCTGTCTGCTCAACTCCGGAATAATTTTATCAGCAGTTTCTTCAATCAATTTTTTAATGGTATCAACATCGGCCAAGGTTGAATGTTCCAAAATGCTTTGCAGCGGCCACATCAATACGTTTTTAAACCAGGCATAGGCATCTCCAAAGGCAGACTGACCGGCTTCCATACCCAGCATACCGGGTATAATTGAGCCGGGCACCTGTCCGCAAATACCACTAACCAAGGTATCGCCGACTTCGGCAATGGGAGCAACTAACATGTCGCAGGTAGAAGTACCCATCACTTTACTAAGATGATAAGGTTCTATCTGTCCGCCTACGGCACCCATGTGTGCATCAAAGGCACCTACACCAATCGTTACATCTACAGGTAAACCAAGCTTCTGTGCCCATTCAGGGCTTATAGTACCTGCTGCCTGATCGGCAGGATAAGTATCTTTAAAAAGTCTTTGTGTGTAACCCTTTAGTATAGGATCCATATCTGTAAACCATTCGTCTGGTGGCAAACCACCCCACTCTTTTGCCCATAATAATTTATGACCGGCAGCGCATACCCCTCTCTTCATTTGATGAACATCCGTACCACCAGTTAGTAGAAAAGGTATCCAGTCGCAATGCTCAACAAATGAATAAGCAGCATTTCTAACAGCTTCATCTTCGCGAAGCACATGTAACATTTTTGCCCAAAACCATTCGGACGAATAGATGCCACCTACGAACTGTAAATAATTTGTTTCAAAGTTTTTTGCATGCTCATTTATTTCAGCTGCTTCTTTAACAGCCGTATGGTCTTTCCACAAAACAAACATGGCGTTTGGATTGGTTTCGAAGCCGGGTAATAAAGCCAATGGTGTACCAGTTTTATCCACGGCTACAGGCGTTGAGCCGGTAGTATCTACAGATATGGCTTTTACATTGGCAGCTAATGACGGCCCAGCCTGCACCAGGCAACTTTTAATAGTGTCTTCAAGGCCCTCAATATAATCCAGTGGATGTTGCCTGAACCTGTTGGCTGAAGCATCGCAATACAACTGTTGTTTCCAGCGGGGATAATAAAAAACTGCTGACGCAACCTCGTTGCCATTTGCTGCATTTACTATAATGGTTCTAACAGAATCCGATCCGTAATCCACACCAATAACAAACGATTCAGGTTGGCTCATAA
>JBBQVY010000166.1:0-11132 GCA_038211085.1 Chitinophagales bacterium
ATTTCATGACCTATCACTACGGCAAGGGCTGCTTCATTTTGAGTTATAGGAAGTAACCCGGTATACACTACAATTTTACCACCGGGCATACACCAGGCGTTTACATCCTTACTATTTACAAGGTTGTACTCCCACTGGTAACCTTCTAATTCACTACCCAGTCCTTTACCTTTATAATAAGATGTGATTGCAGTAGCTATACGACTTCCTACTCTTTTAACCATTTCAGCATCCTTGCTTTGACCGCTGCTTACCACATTGTTGGTTGATAAAAACTGGCGGTATTCAGTTTTGGCCATATTCTGTACCTCTGTTTCTGATACCAGGGATAATTGCTTTCTACCGGTAATTGCGTTGGTACTGCAAGCAACAACCAGCATCATCACCAGTATACTTAAAAAGGAAAGTTTGATTTTCATATTTGATAATTTCCTTGATAAAAGCAAGAAGTATACCAAAGCGAAATCGAAGTTTCAACTGATTACTATTCAAAGTTTTGCTGTGAATGTTTAATCAAAACAGGAAATTATAAGTGGATGGATAGTTACAAAAAGAAGGGTATTAATCGAGATGCTTACGCCGGGTTTTACGCCGGTCTCTGTATTTTAGTATTGGTACTTTGCTTTCTGTGCCCTTAAAAATTCGGTTAATATTTTTTTGATGCGTTAGCATAACCATTAATGCTACGGCTACAGCAAAAATTCGGTACAATGTTTCGCGTTCATTAAAAATAAAAAGAATGAACACAGCAAAGGAAATTCCGGCGAGTATACTACTTAATGAGACAAATCTTGTTAGATATAAAACCAGAAGGAATACGCCTACACAGCACACGGCAACAATTGGTTGAATTGCTATAACCATCCCCAGCAAAGTTGCTACACCTTTACCCCCTTTAAAATCGGCAAAGATGGGGAAGATGTGCCCCACGACAGCAGCAAGCCCAAGACCTATCATAAGGTTAGTGCGGTCCCACTCATCGTGCATATAATAAGGGATCAATAAGAATAATGACGTAGCCACCAAACCTTTAAGTACATCCACTATCATAACAAAGGTACCCCACCGGCTGCCCAGTACCCGGTAAGTGTTGGTTGCGCCTGCATTTCCACTTCCGTAATCACGAATGTCAACCCCAAAAAAATACTTGCTAACCCAAACAGATGTAGGTATTGATCCGATTAGATATGCAAGCAATATTATAAGGAATTCGTTCATTGTACTTAATTAAAGTTAAGCAGAAATAAAGTAAATGTTTTGCTATTTGTACAACCTTTAGACATGTTGTACTAAATATTGTGCTCCAGCAAAATTGCTATCCATTTATTTCTTTCAACGGTATTTACCCTTCTTAAATTGTATAACTGGCAAGCCATTAAAATATCATATTCATCCTCTTTTAAAAGACCGCTTAATAAAACTTTTCCGGCGACATTTAAGGCAGAAGCTAAAGACTGGATATTATCTATGATTACATTCTTATTAATATTGGCGAGTATAATGTCGAATTTTTTAATACTTGAAAATAGGTCAGCTTGTATTACTTCAATATTATAACATTTATTACGCTCAATATTTTCAGTTGCATTTTCAATACTGAAATCATCCACATCAATCGCTGTTATGTGAGAGGCTCCCAATTTTTCTGAAATAATGGCAAGTATCCCTGTTCCCGTTCCAAAGTCTGCAACGGTTTTATTTTCGAAAGAAAGCTGGCTCATTTGCTCTACCATCATATAGGTTGTAGCATGGTGCCCGGTTCCAAAACTCATTTTTGGAGTAATAATAATATCAAGTGGAAGTGACTCATCTTGCTCATGAAAGTCAGCACGTATCTTACAAAAACCTTCAACTACAACCGGCTCAAAATTACTTTCCCATAAGGCATTCCAGTTTTGCTTTGCAACAAGGGTAACTGCGTACGGCAAATTGTAAGTATCCAATATGCTTTTTACTTCGACTTCGTTAAATTCATCCTCTTTGATAAATGCATTCAACTCTTCAGCTTTCTCTTCTATCCCTTCAAAACCGTTATCAAAAAGATGAGCCATAAGAACATCCTTTTCAAACTGATCTGTGACGTGAATGGTTAAATGAATATAATTAGACATAGCAGGATAAATTTAAAATGAGCATCTTCCCTGGCTATCACCCAGATAAAAAGGGTTACAAATGTAGGGTAGCAGGTGGTTTTAAAAACACCAAATAAATTGGCAAATTTTATAAATAAAAAAATGACCCGGATTTCGGGTCATTTAAAGGATTATAAATTGTTTGAATTAGTTTCTTTCGTTTCCCCCTTATGGACGATTGTTTTGAGGACCGTCGTTAGACTTTAACTCTGGCTTAGGCATTAATACCTTACGGCTTAGTTTAAACTTACCCGTTTTAGGATCAAGACCTATCAGCTTCACTTTTACTACGTCTCCTTCCTTCAAAACACCTTCCATAGTCTCCAGGCGCTTCCAGCTAATCTCACTAATATGCAACAAACCTTGCTTACCAGGCATGAACTCAACAAAAGCACCAAATTCTTTAATGCCTTTTACCGTAGCTTCATATACATCTCCTACCTCAGGCATTGCTACAATACCTTTTATCCAGGCTACTGCTTTATCTAACCCTTCTTTCTGAGCTGAGAAAATACTTACCTCACCCACACTGCCAACTTCTTCCAGGTTAATGGTTGTACCGGTTTCGCGTTGAATTTCCTGGATAACCTTACCACCAGGCCCGATAATAGCACCGATGAATTCTTTATCAACAAACAATTTGTGCATTCTTGGTGCATGTGGTTTCACCTCTTCACGGGCAGCCGGCATACAAGCATACATCGCATCCAATATATGTAAACGACCCTGCTTAGCCTGGTTCAATGCTTCACGCATTACATCCATGCTTAAACCATCTACCTTAATATCCATTTGTACTCCGCAAATACCATCACGGGTTCCGGTTACTTTAAAGTCCATATCACCCAGGTGATCTTCATCACCCAAAATATCAGTTAGGATTGCGTACTTGCCATCTTCACGGGTAACAAGACCCATAGCCACACCACTTACATGTTTTGCAATAGGCACACCTGCATCCATTAATGCCAATGAACCTGCGCAGACGGTTGCCATAGAAGAAGAACCGTTGCTCTCCAAAATATCACTAACTACTCTTACAGTATAAGCATAATCTTTACCCGGCATCATTTGCTTTAAACTACGCATGGCAAGGTTACCATGTCCAACTTCTCTCCTACCTACTCCACGCATCATTTTAACTTCACCAGTAGAGAATGGAGGAAAATTATAGTGTAAGAAGAATTTTGTATAATCTGATTTGGCAGCACTTTCTAACAAAACTTCATCTAAAGGAGTACCAAAAGTTACGGTAGTTAAAGATTGTGTTTCTCCCCTGGTAAATAAAGCTGAACCGTGTGGAGTTGGCAATGGATCAATTTCCATTTCCAATTTACGTACATCAGCAAGGCCGCGGCCATCCAAACGAATTCTATCGTCCAGCATCATGTTTCTTACTTCCTCCCACTGTAAATCTGAGTAATATTTTTTAGCCAGTTTCTTTTCAAAGTCTGTCACCTCTTCTCCCAGGCTGGCAATAATTTCTTCTTTTAGTTTTGCAAAAGCATCGCTGCGCTCATGCTTTGAAACACCGCTTTTGGCAATAGCATACACTTTCTCTTTAGCAAACTGGTATACTTTGTTTTTTACCTCTTCGCTGCCTTCAGGTTTTTTGTAATCCCTTTTTGTGGTAATTCCTTTTTTATCTCTTAATTCTGTTTGAGCCTTTATGTGAATGCGAATGGCATCATGTGCTACATGTAATGCCTCAACTAAATCATCTTCTGAGCACTCTTTTGCTTCGCCTTCAACCATCATCAGGTTTTTTTCGGTGGCGGCAATCATAAATTCGTAATCTGCCTCGGCCAATTGAGAACGCGTTGGATTAACAACCAATTCTCCATTTACTTTAGCAACCCTAACCTCGCTCAACATTTCTTTAATGGGAATATCGGAAACAGCTAATGCCGAAGAAGCAGCCAGACAGGCAAGGGAATCAGGCATTACCTCTGCATCACTCGAAACTAAACTGATCAAAACCTGAACATCGCACACATAATCTTCGGGAAATAACGGACGTAATGCACGGTCAATTAAGCGGCTGGTCAAAATTTCATAATCGTTCAGGCGGGCTTCCCTTTTAAAAAATGAACCGGGAATACGGCCTGCAGATGCAAACTTTTCCTGGTAATCAACAGATAGGGGAAAGAAATCCTGGCCTTCTCTAGGCTCGGGGTTGGCTACTACAGTAGCCATGATAATACAGTTTCCCTGACGTACCGTTACGGCACCATCAGCCTGGCGGGCAAGTTTTCCAGTTTCAATTAAGACCTCGCGGCCTCCGCCCATATCGAAGCTCACACTAATTGGTTGAGACAACATAATAGCAAGTTTGAAGTACGAAGAAATGAAGTTTAGGCGGGATAGCTACTTCATCGATCGTGTGAATAAAATTATTTACAGAAAATGTTTTGATACAAAACAACTATTCCCAACTGTTATATCATCAGTTGGGAATAGTTAATATCATATAAATAGGGTTTTTATTTTCTTAAACCAAGCTTCTCGATCAATGAACGGTAACCCCCCAGGTTATGTCTTTGAAGATAAAGTAATAAACTTTTACGTTTACCTACCGATTTCATTAAACCACGTTGGGTTGAGAAATCTTTCTTATTGGTTTTTAAATGCAGTGAAATTTGACCAATACGTTCTGTTAGCAAAGCAATCTGGCCCTCAATAGAACCTGTGTTAGTGGCAGTACCACCAAATTCTGCAAATACGCTTGCTTTTTTTTCTGAAGTTAAATACGACATCTTTGTTTTTTTTAAATAGACACCAGGAATTTCATCCTTTTTTATCGGCTGCAAAAGTAGGGGAATATTATAAAATTGCCGAAAAATATCGCTTTGTTTTTTTGAACTACCATAATCTCTTTAAAAAATGATTTGTAGCACGCACAAAGTTTCCAAATTGCTGGTCTTTGCTTCCTTTATTTAATCAACATTAACGAAACCATTGTTTCAATACCGTCAAAAAAATTGCCAAGCCTGATGTTTTCATTTTCGGCATGTTGATTATTATCGTGGTTGGCAACAGGCACCGTTATAGTTTTTGCTCCCAGGTATTTTTCAAAAAGAAATAAAGGAAGGCTTCCTCCCATGGTAGGTTGCACAACCACCTGGTCTGTGGTGGTGGTTTTGACTGCTTCAATTATTTTTTTGGCGAGGGGAAGGTCGAGGGAAGTCCGCTGGGCATTGTATCCGTCGTTACCTGAAATTACTTTGATAATTTTTTCATGACCGGCCCGGTCTTCATCGGTAGGTTCGTGATCTGTAACATAATAACCCTGGGATTTTATATGCTCAATCACTTTTTGTTGTTGTTTTTGCCAGTCGTTGCCCAGCACCAATCGTAAGTCAAGCACTGCCGTTGCGTAGGTAGGTATTTGGTTTGAAGCCTGCTTACCAACATTTCCACTTTGCATACCATTGATATTAAGGGATGGAAGGTTTAGCACTTCATTTAAGCTGGAACCCGGGGTTTCTACCGCACTTATACCCAATTCCCTTTTCATTTGCTCATCAACTGACGGAACTTTTGCCAGGGCCAGTTTTTCATTAGCACTTAGCGGAACAACATCATCGTAAAATCCTTTTACCAGCACTTTTCCATTATCATCCTTCATACCTGCTAATAATTTGGCCAGCAATAGTGCCGGGTTGGGTGCCCAGTTGCCGTAATGCCCGCTATGTAGCGGACGTTTGGATGCATACACAGTCAGATCAAGATGGGCGTCGCCCCTGACACCAAATACAATCTGCTTTTTGCCCGACTGGTGTATGGGTCCATCACAAATGATCCATGCATCTGATTGCAGCAATGAAGTATATTTTTGAAGAATCTCTTTCAGGTGGGGAGACCCTGCTTCTTCTTCTCCTTCAAAAAAGAACTTGATGTTTGCGGATAGTTTTAATTCCTGCTTTATTATAACATCCATTGCATTCAATATTACTGCGACCCCAGCCTTATCATCAGATGCACTCCGGCCATAAATCCTCCAATCGTTATTATAATTTCCATCTGAAGGATATGGTATGTTTACCCCTCCTTTATCTAAAGCGTTGCTGAAGAGAACAGGAGCAAACGGTTCCAGTCCCTTTGCCCATTGGGCAGGATTAACGGGTTGCCCGTCGTAATGCGCATAAAAAATGAGTGTTTGTTTTGCACCGGGAACTATTACCTCTCCATAAACTACAGGTGGCGTTAGGGTTGAATTTGCTGTCAACAATTGGATGTTTTTAAGACCCTTACTTTCCATCATTTTCATTATGAAGGCAGTATTTTTTTGAATGCCCACAGTATCGCCCACTACGTTTGGAATGGATAAAAATTGAACATACTCTTTTATGATAGCACCTGCATGTTGCTTAACAAATTGCCGGGTAGTTTGAATGGGTTGCGATTGAGCAATAGCGCAATTTTGAACTAGTAAAAGAGAAGCAATTAGCAATAAGGGTTTAAACATGCAATGGTCTTTGATTTGAAAAATAAAAGGAAATGGTTAAATATAGTTTACCCGGCTGAGTTTTGGATTTCCGTTAAAGGCAAGTTTAATTATGTGTCCTCAGATTTCAATCTGTTTACAGACATAATAAGCAAAAAACGTAAGAGCCGTGGGCTCGGTTAATAATTGAAACCAAGTAAAAATATGTAGTGAGGCTAATCGCCTAAGTTTTGACAGATGTTTTCTTTTGTCACTTTTTGCTTGTGCAAAAAGTAACCAAAAAGCACACCGGGAATGATAACAGCCCATTCCCGGAGGATTTTCAATTTAGCATTTGTGGTACTGTGGTGAAATACAGTGGGGCAATGATTTCGTTGACAGGCTTTATAAAGCAAAATTGCAAACTATGTCGTAATCATTTTTTCCCAGATCGCCCTGGTGGTTAATTTAGCATGACGGCCCATATTAAATTAGTTCCCTCCTTAAATCAATGATATTGGCCTTCGGCTCTGCTAAAAGTGAGCAGATTGTAAAAAAATAACTCCGCCAATAGGTTATATTAGTTGCTTATCTCAGAAAAGCAACATTATGAAAAAAGCGATTGTTTGTATTGCCGCCTTTTTACTGCCCTTACTATTTATTTGTTTAGTTGCTCAACCCACTGAGCAGATTGTAAAAGTAATTGTAGGCCCGGATCACCCGGATTGGAACTATAAAGTTGGTGAACCAGTAAAATTTAATGTAACTGTTTTGCAATATGGCAACCCTTTAACCAATGCAAAAATCAAGTACGAAATTGGTCCTGAAAAAATGCCTGCTGTTATTAAAGACTCTGCGATGCTCACGGAAGGCAAAAAAACTATTAGTGGTGGCACCCTTAAATCTCCTGGTTTTTTAAGATGCATTGTATCAACAACCATAAATGGCAAAACATACCGAAACCTGGCTACGGCAGGGTTTGAACCACTGACCATTCAACCAACTGCAACACTGCCCGAAGATTTTAAAACATTCTGGGACCGATCAAAGGAAGAGCTATCAAAAGTTCCTCTTGACACGAGAATGACTTTGTTACCGGAGCGTTGTACCGAAAAAGTAAATGTGTACCAGGTAAACCTGCAGAATGCGGGTAATGCCAGGGTTTATGGTATTTTATGCATTCCGAAAAGTGAGGGGAAATTTCCGGCACTGTTAAAGGTACCCGGCGCAGGAGTTCGTGCGTACAGAGGCGATATTGCTACTGCCGAAAAAGGAATCATCACACTCGAAATTGGCATACACGGTATACCGGTAACCATGGACGATGTGGTGTATAGAAACCTTGGCGCTCATGCATTGAACGGTTACCAGGCTTACAATATGGACAATAAAGACCGGTTCTATTATAAAAGGGTATACCTCGGCTGTGTGCGTGCCAATGACTTTCTCACCAGTCTGCCTCAATATGACGGTTCTAATTTAGGCGTATGTGGCGGCAGCCAGGGAGGTGCCTTGTCTATTGTAACAGCATCGTTGGATAACAGGGTAAAATACCTGTCAGCTCTGTACCCTGCACTAAGCGATGTAACCGGGTATTTAAAAGGACGTGCAGGCGGCTGGCCTCATTACTTTGATGCAAACAATATAGCCATTAACAATACACCCGAAAAGCTTGCCACAATTGCATATTATGATGTGGTAAATTTTGCGAAGCAATTAAAAGTGGAAGGATTTTATGCATGGGGCTATAACGACGAAACTTGCCCGCCCACATCTATGTATGCAGCCTACAATGTAATTACAGCGCCCAAGCAATTGTTTCTTGCCCTTGAAACCGGGCATTGGACCTACCCCGAAGAAAATGAGAAATTCATGAATTTTATAACTAGTAAGTTGCTGGGTAAATAAAAAATTTATTAGCAGTCTATTTTAGGTCGAAGATTGATTTCAACTTATTACAAAAATGTATTTAACGCTCCATAGCAGCCATGCGCATGTCTTTAGCTGTGGTTGCTCCTAAATATTTTTCAATACGATGGTGAATTAAATAAATAACAGGAGTAAGAATAATTGCCATAGTAAATTTATATAGGTAGTTTACTATACAAATAGCAAGCACCAATTGCCAGGTCCAGCCCTTGCCTATTTTAAAAGCAATAAACAGCACAATAAAACTGTCTACAAATTGCGAAACCACCGTAGAGCCTGTTGCCCTTAGCCACATAAATCTTTCGCCTGTTGCTCTTTTAATCCTGTGAAACACGGCAACATCTACCAATTGACTTACAAGAAAGGCAGAGAGACTACCTATAATGATCCACATGCCCTGGCCGAAGATGGAGCCAAAAGCATCGTTCATATTTGGTACATTGTTTTGCGTTCCGGAACCTATCCAAAAATCGGCAGGCGGAATATGAATAGCCAGGTAAAACATTAAAAAGGCATACGAAATAAGAATAACTGCTGTATAAGAAATTCTTCTCACTGCCTTTGGACCATAGTACTCATTTACAATGTCCGTCATAATAAACTCCAAAGGCCACAACAACACCCCGCAGGTTAAATTAAAAGCCAGGCCTGGCTGTCCAAACAAACTAATGTTGAAAGGCTTTGCACCAAAGATTTTTTCAAGCGAAAATATTTTACCCCCAATGCATTCTGCAATTAAGGCATTGGCTACAAAAAAACAGGCCATGCCAATAAAGAGTTTGGTGGACTTATCCTTTAAAATACTGCTGATCATAGTTTAAAATAAAAAGAAGTAAGCAATTTGAAATAAGAAACATATCAGGTTGAATAAAGTTATCTTCTTGTTGAGATCTTCTGTTTTTCTAACCAATAATAAGTACACGATCCCCACATTTACCACCAGGTTTAAAACCAAAGACATGGGGTATCCTGCTATGATTATAAAACTTTTCAATGCTTCGGGAAGGCTAAGATGCGTATAGCTTAATACCAGGCAAACAATAAAAAACAGGTTACAAATCAATGCAACCCGCGAAAGAAATAAAAGCCAGCGCATGAAAATTTTTAGTGTAAAATAGTATTATTTTGCCGTTCGCTTAAAACTGAAACATGAAGAATTTTGATTGGAAGAAGTTATTGCCACACGTTTACGCCATTGGTATTTTTTTAATTATAGCATTGTTTTATTGTAAGCCTGCGCTACAGGGCAAAGTGTTACAACAGAGTGACATTACCCAGTGGAAGGCTATGAGTAAGGACATTTATGATTACAAAGCACTACACGGTCATGCACCGCTTTGGACTAACAGTATGTTTAGCGGTATGCCCGGCTACCTGATTGCCGGTGAGGTTAATAATGACGTTCCCTATCTTTTTGCACAGGCTTTATCATTATTCCTGGGCAAGCCTTTCCAATTTTTTTTCCTCGCTTGTGTTTGCTTTTACTTTTTATCGCAGGTTTTAAGGGTTCGATCATGGATAGGTATCATTGGTGCTTTGGGCTACGCCTATGCAACCTACAATGCCGTAATTGTGGCTGTTGGCCACGATACCAAAATGCTTTCCATCGCATTATTGCCCGGGCTTGTCGGCTCGTTAATATTAATCTTCAATAAAAAATATTGGTGGGGTGCGGCTCTTACTTCTTTGTTTACCGGTGCCCTCATTGCTCAAAACCATTACCAGATAGCATACTACGGCATCATCATTTGCCTTGCTATGACAATTGGCTATAGCATTTATTGGATAAAGACTAAACAGTTTACACACATGATATTGGCTGGTGCCATTACACTGGTATCAGGCCTGGTGGGTGTTTTTAGTAATGCCGTAGTCATATTGCCCAATTATGAGTATACACAGGAAACCATACGTGGTGGCAGCGCCCTTGCCGATGCTAACAGCAATGTGGGCAAAGATGGACTAAGCAAAAATTATGCTTTCAGTTATAGCATGAACATAGCTGAGCCTTTTGTTTTAATGGTTCCCCGCATTTTTGGCGGAAGCAGTAACCATATGGAAGTGCCCGAAGAATCATCAAAAGCAGTGGAAGCATTGCAGGGCATGAACCAACAAGTTGCACAGCAATTACAAAGCAACATCAGTTTTTACTGGGGCGAAGCACATACATCCGGACCTCCTTACGCAGGTGCTGTTATTTGCTTTTTGGCTATTATAGGTTTTGTTATTCTTGATGAAAGACATAAGTGGTGGATATTGGCTACCATCATTTTTACAGTAATGTTAAGCTGGGGCAGTTTTTTTGAAAGCTTTAATATTTTCTTTTTTAAGTACCTGCCTATGTATAATAAGTTCAGGGCACCGGGAATGATCATAGTGGTGCCTACCCTTTTATTGGGTATGATGGCTATACTTTCTCTTGATAAAATATTGTATGGCTTTGAAAGCAGGGAGGTACTTATAGCAAAGTTGAAGAAGGGGCTAATGGTTACCGGTGGCGTGTTTGTACTACTACTCATCATTTATTTTAGTCTTGGTTACAAAGGCGAAAGCGATACAGCACTATTACAACAGGTACAACAGATACCCGATGCACAAACAAAAGCAGCCTTTGAAACAGGGGCAAAATCTTTGATCAATGGATT
>JBBQVY010000167.1:0-11106 GCA_038211085.1 Chitinophagales bacterium
ATGACACCCGATGGCCCCACCTTCAATCAACAAACAGCCAACCGCCTTTCGCTTAAAAATAACCTCCTCATCATTTGCGGCCACTACAAAGGCATAGATGAAAGAATAAGACAGCACTACGTAACCATGGAAATTTCAATTGGGGACTATGTATTAAGTGGTGGGGAGCTTGCCGCAGCAGTAGTGACCGATGCTATTGGCAGGCTATTACCAGGTGTGTTGAATGATGAGACTTCTGCTCTTTTCGACTCTTTCCAGGACAATTTGCTAGCCCCGCCTGTTTATACCCGACCAGCCGATTATAAAGGGTGGAAAGTACCTGAAGTGTTGTTAACAGGAGACCCCAAAAAGGTTGACGAGTGGCGGCATGATCAATCTCTGTTACGGACCCAACAACGAAGACCCGATATACTCAGGGAAGACTAATCACATCATAATCAATGGTCGTGCAACTGCATCCGCAGCCTTTTATTGTGTAAAAGGAGGTAATTATTTTTCAGTCCGATTCGGATATCCCTATGTCTTTAACAATACATTTTACTTGCAAACAGCTTCTATTTTTACATCACAATAATCCACCCTATCCTTTCCAATCCAAAACATGAAAAGTCCCGTTTTATCCAATTTCTGAAAAGAAAAACCAACTATCCAATTTTCCAAAAGAACCAAAACTCTACTTTCTCCATTACCTGAAAAACCAACTAGGCTAATCGGAAAAACAGAAAAAATTGATCCCGCAGCAATTGCGGGATTATTTTTTGTCCATACCTCCCCTCCCATGATCCATTTACGCTACTAATGTTCATAAAAAATAAAGTCAATCATCAAAATCAACAAAGGCAATTTGTTTTTTTGCTTTTGTTATTATTGCAGGTAAAGCCATTTTATGCCTAACGAAATATTGATGATAATAACGGGAGTTGTAGGTGTGATTGCAGGTTTCGCTATCGCCTGGCTTTTTCAAAAAAATAAATACCAGGCATTACAGCTTTCCATAAATCAACAGGCCCATGAATTAACTCAACTCCGTTCAGCATACGAACAATTGCTGTTGGAAAAAACCAGTTTTCAAAACCAGTTTGTACGGGCCGATGCCTTGCACCAGCAGGTAAAACAGCAATACCACGAACTTACACTTCAACTTAACGAAAGATATAGCCAGCTAAATAAAGCAAACGAGGATAAAGCAACATTGTGTGCCCAACTAAAAAGCAGTCGCGAAAAACTGGACAATCAGCAGAACGACATACTTCGGCTTCGCGAACAATTTAAATTGGAGTTCAGCGAACTGGCCCAAAAAATACTGGACGATAATTCTAAGAAATTTTCGGAAAGCAACGAACAGACTATTCGCCAGATACTGGAGCCATTGAAGACCAACATAACGGAGTTTAAACAAAAGGTGGAGGACACGTACGATAAGGAATCGAAGGAGCGGTTCTCCCTTGGCAAAGAAGTGCAACGACTAATAGAAATGAGTGCGCAGGTTAGCCACGAAGCCAACAACCTGGCTACTGCATTAAAGGGCAATAATAAAATGCAGGGTAACTGGGGCGAAATGATATTGGAAAGTCTGCTCGAAAATAGTGGCCTTACCCGTGGCCGCGAATACCAGGTGCAGGAGTTTATAAAAGATGGGGCGGGCAATATTGTAAGAGACGAACACGGTAAAGGATTGCAGCCTGATGTTACCATTTATTATCCCGACCAGCGGCGCATCATTATCGATTCGAAAGTATCGCTGGTGGCATGGGAGCAATGTATTGGTTGTGATGATAAAGAAAGTCAACGCCATTTATTGAACGACCATATACGCAGCTTACGCCTGCACATTGATGGTTTAAGCCGGAAGAACTATCCACGCTATGCACTGGCACTGGATTATGTTTTGTTATTCATTCCCATAGAACCGGCATTCCTGGAAGCGGTAAAAACTGACCTGCATTTATGGAAATATGCTTACGACAAAAAGATATTGCTGGTTAGCCCAACCAACCTGTTTGCCGTACTTAAAATAATTGCTGATTTATGGAAGGTGGAGCAACAAAACCGCCATGCCATTGCCATTGCAGAAAAAGCAGGATTGCTCTACGATAAATTCTCCGGCTTTGTAGACAACCTGGAAGGTGTTGGTAAAAAACTGGAAGATGCCACCACTGCTTATACAGAGGCTTTTAAACAATTATCAAAAGGAAAAGGCAATATTTTAAACCGGGTTCAGGAGCTAAAAAAGATGGGAGCAACAGCAAGTAAATCGCTGCCCGACAGGTTGATAAACGATGCTGATGATGCTGAAGAAATATAGTGTAGCTAAGGATTTTTTTGAGGGTAATGCTAGTCGTTAGTGGATCATTTTAACCACCATTTCCTTCAACAGGCCGCTATCCGAAGTACCTCCATCGTGCACACCTACACTTCTTAAATTGTATTCGTGGAGTAGTAACAATATCTTTTCCACGCCCTGCACACCAAAACTCTTAGAAGTTGAGATGGCTTCTTTTGCTACAAAAGTATTCCTGTAAAAGATAGGCGCAACGGTTGTTTCGCTTATACTATCCAAACCAAAAATGGAATACACCTTACTGAAATAACCATACAAGGCAGGTAGGATTAACTGAATGGGAGCAGCCTTGGGATTAGATTCGAAATATTGAATAATACGAATAGCTTTAGCCAGGTCTTTTTTAGCGATGGCCGCCTGCAGTTCAAATGCATTAAACTCTTTGCTGATGCCTACATATTTATCGATGGCATTTTCGTCTATTAACTTTCCCCTTCCCAGATTTAAAGCCAGCTTATCAACCTCATTTTCGATACGGCTTAAATCATTTCCTAAATGGTCAATTAACAGCAACAAAGCCTGCGGATTGATTTCAAAACCTTTGCTCTTAATCATCCCCTTTGCCCAGTCATTGATCTGGTATTCAGGAATTTTTTTGGTGGTTAGTACTTCTCCAAATTTCTTTATGTTTTTTGCAAGTTTGGTGCGGGCATCCACCTTTTTGTCTTTGTAGGCAACAATCAATATTGTGCTGGTTAAAGGCTTTTCTATGTAGCCTTCCAGTTTTTCAATATCCTTCATGTGTTGGGCTTCTTTTAAAAGCACCACCTGCCGTTCCGCAAACATGGGATACCTTCTGCAGGCATTTATAACAGCTGTCCAATCAGCATCCTTTCCATAAAATACAGTGAGATTAAAACTGGCTTCGCTTTCAGTTAATATTTTATGCTCGGCATAATCTACTACCTGGTCAATAAAATAGGGCTCCTCTCCTTCCAGCCAGTACACCGGCTTAAAGGCTTTTAACTTCCATTCCGAAAAAATTTTTTCTACCGACATAAAGCAAAATGAGGGCGCAAGATAAGATGCCGGTCATAATTTTTGGCCATTGAAGATGGCAGTTTTGCACGGGGCTGTTTATACAACTAACATTAGAAAATAAAAACTACCATAGCGTTTGTGCTGGCAATCACACAAATTCTATGGTAGCATTAATAAGTTTCCGGAAGCGGCAATGAAGCAGAACCAACAAGCAAAAGTTTACGCTTCTTTAAGTGTAAATGCAGGCAAACTTATTTGTTTGCCGCCTTCCATTGCCGACTCGTGGGCAAGTATACCTACGCAGGTAATATTGGCTGACTGCCTTGCATTAGGGAAAGGCTGCCGCTTGTCGTGTAATGCCGACAAAAACTCGTGTACCAGGTGCGGGTGAGAGCCACCATGACCAGAACCTTGTATAAATGATAAATGCTGCTTACTGTCCGCGTCGTACACGCCACCGGTGGTAAAAGCCTGAATTTCTTTTGGCAGCAAGTGTGCAAAATCCGGGATCTTTACTTTCTCGGGTTTCTCTCCTGTGTGTATCACTGAATCTTCATGTTCAACCAATGTCCATTCAAATGATTTTTTGGACCCATACACATCAAAACTTTCGCGGTATTGCCTGGCAGTATTAAAAAGCGACCGGGTTACCTCGGCGGCCAGATCGGAATCCTTAAATTTTATGTGGCAGCTTTCAATGGCAAACGGCGAACCGTATTTGCTGATCAGGTTTTCATCAATTCTACCCGATCCATAGCACGAAACATATTCAGCATCGGCATTTGCCAAAGCCACTACCGGACCCACGCAATGCGTTGCATAATGCATTGGGGGCAACCCTTCCCAATAGCCCGGCCAGCCTGCCATCTCCTGCTGGTGACTTGCCCTCAGAAACTGTAGTCGCCCCATCTCCCCCTTTTCATACATTTCTTTTATAAACAAAAATTCGCGACTGTACACCATGGTCTCCATCATCATATAGGTAAGTCCGGTTTCCTTTACAGCTTCTACTATCTGGCGGCACTCTTCAACAGTGGTAGCCATGGGCACCGTACATGCCACATGCTTGCCCGCTCTTAATGCGGCAATACTTTGTGCAGCGTGGCTTTGTATAGGCGTGTTTATGTGTACTACATCAACGTTTTCATCTTTAAGCAATTCATCAAAATCGGTGTATCTTTTTTCTATTCCAAAAGCATCGCCTACTTCGTGTAGCTTTTCTGGATTGCGCTGGCAGATGGCATACATATTTGCAAAAGGATGGCGCTGGTAAATAGGGATGAACTCGGCACCGAAGCCAAGGCCAACTATTGCAATGTTTATTTTTTTATCCATGGTGATGATATTTGATTAAATATTTTATTGATGGTTATGGCAAAATGTGTAAACCTTGTTTTATTTTTTCCCCGCGGGCTATACCCGCAGCTAACGTATTTCAGCCCTTCGGGCCTATGGCTTATGCAGGCTTTGAGTGTTATAGTTTTTACGGGCTATCTTTTTTAATTTTTAATTTTTATCTCCTACCTGAACAACTCTTTTAAAAACTTTAAACCGTCAGAAGCGAAAGCATCCTGGTTATCGGCCATGGGGTGCCAAAAACAAACAGCTCCGGCTAATTCTTTGTTGTCGGGTGTAAAACTTTCAATAGAGACTATTCCCTTGTAGTTGATAGCTTCCAGGCCGCGGCGGTATGCATCCCACCGGGTTTGACCGGTGCCGGGCGTACCACGAAAATTTTCTGAAACCTGTACATGTATCAGCCTGTTGCCGGCGTTTGTAATGGCCGCTTCAACATCGCGTTCCTCTATGTTCATGTGAAATCCGTCCAGCATAATTTTAGCGGCAGGATGGTTAATTTCATCAATCATTTTGATTACATCTGCCGTAGTATTTACCAGGTCCGACTCAAACCTGTTTAAAGGTTCCAATGCTATTTGAAGATTGCGGGAACCCGCCATTTCGCATACAATGTGTAGGTTTTTTACCGCAAGATCCCACTCCATTTTGCGTTGATCAGGAGGCAACATACGGGCTTTGCCCACAGCGGAATACATGGGTCCGGCAAAAAATGTGGTGCCCAGCACATTACATAAATCAAGGCAGGAACGGATGTAATTAAAACAGTTTTGATGAATGGCATGATCATTACTGGTAAGATCGCGGGTGGCACCAAATGCGCCACAAACCACCGCTTGTAAGCCATAATCATTCAACCCCTGTTTTAAAACATGCCCATCAATTAATGCCGGATCTTCAACGGCTATTTCCACCGCATCAAAACCCATTCCCGAGATTTTTGAAAAAATTTCCGGGATGGATTCTGTTGTAAAAGGAGAAGTCCAGAGCCAGGTAGTAACACCCAATTTTACTTGTAACGACATGATATTCCGGTTAATGTTTTAAACATTTTATTTTGCTGTAACCCTTAATATTCCATTCATAATCCGCCAGTGACCCGGAAACGTGCAAATGAACGGATAATCGCCGGCGACATTTGGAATCGTAAATGTGAGTACATATTTACCACCCGGATTAACCAGCGGTGTAGCCTGCAACACATCAGGTATGCGTGGTACATAGTTTAGCTTAGTGCCATTTGGATCCATAGCCAGTTTATCGGCCGCAGCGCCCACCTTTTCGGTGGTATTCGGCTTAATAATTACCAGGTTATGTTGCATGTGGTCGGGATTTTCAAACACGATCTGCACTACAGTGCCAGCTTTGGCTGTTATGAGTTGTTGATCGTATTTCATCACATCTTTTAGCACCTTCAGCACTATAACTTTTGCAACAGCGAGTTTATTAACAGCGGCAGCACTTTGTTTTGAACCGGGTGTAAACAGGTCCAGCTTAACACCCGAAACATTTGCCCTTAATCTAAAAGTGTCAGGATAATTAGCCACTTTGTCGTTGCCGGTTTTGTCTTCAACTGCAGTGCGTATACCTGTTTGCAAAGGCTGTTTAAACAAACCTGTTGCAAGTGTATTGCCGGCCTGCTTATTATTGATACTTATACTTACGGCGCCATTTACCAGCAAACTGGCCCTGAAAGATATTTTGCCTGTGGCGGGTAATACATCGCTGCTAACCGGGTAAGACTTTCCACCCTGGTTTACCTGAAAGAATAGCTTTTTATCTTGTAAAAATAATCCGTACCCATTAGTCATATCCCCCTGCGCTACCAACAATCCCTGGCATTCAACGTCGCGTAATTTTTGTATATCACCAGAAATGTAAATTTCCTTATTGGTGACATCCGGCACCGCCATATCGGTTTTACGCATAGGCAAACTGATAGAAGTAATGCGATTGCTTACTGCAAGGCGTTGCGCTAAATTTGTTTCTGCCACATTGGAGGTAAGGAGTGTGGCACCGAGTTTTTGATAGGCAGCAGTAAAACCAGCCTGGTTTTTAATCGCCGCAGCTGTTATGGCGTATTTCAGCCAGTTGTCTTTTTCGTTGGCGGTATCGCTGGCAAGCTTTACCAAAGCCTGTGCAATTTCCGGCGATGGTTTCATATCGGCAAGCAATAGTATCGCAGCCAGTTTAACCCTCCCATCTCTGTCATTTAAAACGTTACTTTTTTGTAATGCCAGCAGTGTCGCCGGCGAGGGTGGAAGCACTTGTATAGCTGCCCTGCGAACACCTGGTACCGGGTGCCGCAATGCTTTTACAGCCACATTAAAAGCAGCCTTGTTAGTGCCATCTAATGCTTTCAAACCGTGCATAGTCCATAAGGCATGTATAGCAGCCGGATTAATACCTGCCCCATCCTTTTGTTCGTTTTGCACCAGCGAATACAATTGTGGCAAAACACTTTTATCGGCTTTTTCCACCATTAGCCTTTGCGCTGTGGTACGCCAAAACATGTTATCGTTTTCAAGCGCTTTTACAAGGCCCTGTACATTGTTTTTATCCAGCGAAAAGGTGTTGAGGTGATCGTTGCTTTTGCTTACAATGCGGTAAATACGCCCTCTTTCGTGATCGCGTAACGGATTGATGTATGCATTTCCTTTGCCATTTTGTGCCTGGTAACCTCCGCGGTCGGGTGATGGCGTAGGGTTGTGCTGAATAATGAAATCGTACCAGTCAACAACCCAAAGCGCACCGTCCGGGCCTACTTCGGCCTGGATGGGACCTGCCCACTCATCGGCACTGGTAAGCACATTCCACCCGTCGCCATTTTCTATAAATCCAGCTCCGCTTTGTTTAAGATTTACACGGTGAATGATGCGGCCTGTTGGTTCGGTAACGAATGCTGTTTTATTCCAGTATTCTTTAGGAAATGTTCTGGCTGTATACAAACTATGCCCTGCAGCGGCGGTAAAGCCACCCTGCACATCTACCTGCCGCAGATTTTTGGTTGCCACGTGCATTTCGTAGTGGGAGTCTAATTTTTCTACACCCGACTCTTGTATCTTACCCATGTCCAGGTACTTTTTTCCAATACCATAAAAGGCGGTGTGTGTATTGTTAGCAGTTGAAACAAATACATCAAAATCTTCCGAAAAGCCCAGGCCCCATGTATTGTTGCTGGTGGTGGATAGATATTCCATGCTTTTACCATCCGGTGTAAAACGGTAAACCCCCGACCCGAATTTTAGAGTGGTGTCGCCTACTTTTCCATTGAAGCCCGAATAGCCCACTACACCCCAAATTTTATTATCCAGGCCATACCGCAGGTTCGATGCCTGGGCATGCGTATCATCTTTGCCCCAGCCTGTTAGTATTGGTTGCCGCACATCGGCTTTATCATCTCCATCAGTGTCCTTTAAAAACACAAACGAAGGTGCCATAGAAACTAAAATGCCGCCGTTTACAAAAACAAAGCTGGTTGGTATGTTTAGCTTATCAGCAAAAACGGTGATCTTGTCGGCTTTGCCATCACCATCTGTATCTTCTAATATTTTTATTTTATCATCGCCCGTTTCACCTTCTTTAATTTCATTGGGATAGTCAACAGTTTCTACAACCCACAACCTGCCTCTCTCGTCCCAATTCATATAGATTGGATTAATAATGTCGGGTTCTGCCGCAAATAATTTCAGCTCAAAACCTGGTGGCACCTGCATAAGGCTCATGGATTCCGCCGGTTTTAAGGGCGACTGAAATTTCGGCAGCGGATTGCGTCGTTCGTAGTTGGGAATAACTGCATCAGTATAAGTTGGACTTGCCAGTTTATATGCTGCCAGGTTTTTAGCTGCCTTGTCGCCCACGGCCCAAAGTATACCGTTCTTTACCAGCTTTAAAAATTCAGGGTTATTAAAGGTGCCTTCGTCGTGGCCATAGGCTGTGTAAAAAACCCTGCCTTCGCCGTAAGGTCTTACCCACGTGTATGGTTCGTGGTGATCTCCCTCCACCCTTTCCATTAATACCTCAATAGCCTTACTTATTTTAGTATGTACATAGGTTTCATCCCTGACCCTAAAATTATTTATGCCCTTTAATACAGGGTGTCCGGGCTTAACGATCATTGATGGAAACGAGTCCACTTTATGCGATGAAAATTGGCCACCGATCATTTCTACCACCTCAGGAGCGTTACGAAAACAGTATGAAGCGCAATGAAGCGGAATAAATCCTTTTCCACTTTTCACAAAATTGATCAAGGCTTTTTCCTGTCCGGATGAAATGGTATCGTAGTTGGCATATAACAACAACCCATCAAAGTTTTGCAGGTAGGCATCATTCATATCGTTTGGATCGGTACTATAGGTAAAATTGATGCCGTCTTTAAAATATTCCTTGTTCAGAATATCGGCTAATTTGGAGGAGTTATGATGCTGGCTCTTATGACCTAAAAATAAAATTTCAAGGCGACGGGGGGCATCGTCTGACTTGTGTACGTAGGAAGCTGCCATAAAAAAAACGGAAGCAGCACAGATAAGGATGATAAAAAAGCGGTTTGGTATATTCATGATGTGGCGTTATAGTCGTTAATAAAACGAATATCGCTACAACCATTGGCAAAAAGTACTTTTGTAATATCCATTACTGACTGTATCTTGTCCTTGTTTTTGTTCTTCATTCATAAAAATGGAAAATATTGAGAGCTGCATTACATAAGTCTGCCATCCCCGACTCAAGAATATTTGTTATAAAACATTTGAATGAAAGGCACTTTGACCCGAAGTGGCATAGCCATTCTGAATACCAGCTTTTTTTGGTAACTGCTGGAACCGGGACTCGTTTTGTGGGCGAAAGCATAAAAACATTTGGCGCAGGTGAACTGGTGTTTACAGGTCCTAACCTGCCACACCTTTGGCGAAGTGAAGAGATCTATTTTGATAGAAACAGCAAGGTGATTTGTAGTGGCATCGTAATATATTTTAAGGAAACATTTTTAGGTGATACGGTGGCAGGAAAGGAAGAATTTATTTTATTGAAGAAACTCTTTACAAAAGCAATGCGTGGTGTTGAATATTGTGGCGAAACCAAGGCGCTTGCTACTAAAATGATGACTGAACTTGTACGAATGGAAGGAATTCAAAGTGTGATTCAATTGCTTGCCATACTTGGGGTGCTTGCCAGTAGTAAAGAATACACCTATCTGTCGCCTGTCTACTACGAAACCCCTCTAAAAGAAACAGAAACCTACCGGATGAACGTGGTGTATGAGTACATATTTAAGAACTACCGGCAACAAATAACGCTGCAGCAAATGGCCGCATTGCTACACATGACGCCTACCTCGTTCAGCAGGTATTTCTCTCTTCTAAATAATAAATCATTCTCACGCTTTCTTTCCGAAATAAGAATTAAGAACGCCTGCACCATGTTGTTAGAAACCGATACGTCCGTTACCGACATCTGTTACAACTCAGGCTTTAATACTTTATCAAATTTTAATTCGCAGTTTAAAAGCATTATGCTGAAAACACCCATGGACTATAAAAAGGAGTTTTTGAATTTATAGTCACAATGAACCCTAATCATAAATGAGCAGCCAAAAAAGCGAACAGGTTTTTACGGATGTCAGCAGCATCGAACATTACTCCATAATGTGGAGCTCCGGGCACAATGGTTAACTGGTTGGGTACACCATTAATGGTTAACCAGGCAGCCAGCATTTGCGATTGGGTATAGGGTACCGATTCGTCCTTCTCGCCCTGAACAATAAAAAATGGCGGATCGTTTTTATCAACATAAGTTGCTGGACTGGCTTTGCGGGCTATGTCAGGTCTTTGCAATGGCATGGCTCCCAGTAAAGTACTTATAGAATTACGACTGTTACTTACAGATGTATCGGGGTTGCTGCCAAGCGTAACAAGATCAGAGGGTCCATAAAAATCCAACACGCATTTAATTTTAAAGTGAGGTTTTGCATTATTTGGGTAGAATGAAGGAACAGCATTGTTGTTTGACAGCGCCAAAAGAGATGCCAGATGCCCGCCGGCTGAAAAGCCAATAAGTCCTATCCGATTTTTATCAAGCTTGTATTGGGCCGCATGTTGGTATAAATATTCAATTGCCTGGTTACAATCTTGCAATGGTGCCGGAAATATTGCTTCCGTACTGTAACGATACTCTATGGTAGCCAGGGCATAACCATTTTCTAAAATACCTTTTATGGTACTGGCCATATAACTCATGTCGTTAAAACGGGTGCCCATATTCCATGCACCACCATGGATCCAAACTATAAAAGGTGTATTAGGACCGGCATTAGGCGGCAAATAGATGTCGAGCTGGTGTCGCTTCAACGTATCGTTAGCATAAGAAATGTTATGGTAGAAGGTAGTTTGGCCGGGGAAATTTGCCTTCAATTTCTCAGGAACCTGGGC
>JBBQVY010000168.1:0-10996 GCA_038211085.1 Chitinophagales bacterium
TTTGCCAATGCATCGGCAGCCAATGGGGCTGTTGAAGGATTTGTACGGGCAGCAGCCATTGAACTGGAAAACGGTATCCGTATTAATGCTGTAAGCCCAACTGTTATCGAAAACTCACCTCAGTATTTCCCATACTTCCCCGGCGATACTCCGGTAACCATGCAGCAATTGGAATACGGTTTTCGTAAAAGTGTATTTGGTGCAAATACAGGACAAATTATCAAACCATACTAAACGTTTTCTACCCCCACCGGACCGCTGCCTTGGAAAAGTAGCGGTCCAAAATTTTATTCTAAAAGTGAAAAATATAAGCTTGTTAATGGTATTTGTGGTACTTCAATTGACTGCTACTAGTCAAATTAATATTCTTCGGTATAACGATAACTTCAATAGTTTAAAATCTGACACGGTTTTAAAAATAGGATTTCAAAAACTCAAATATATTCCGCTTAGTAATACAGCAACTGTTTCCTTTATAGCATTGATTGAATATGGAAACCGAACTATCATTCATCTAAGCAACTAAACTATCAAAATGTATAAAAGACAACTTAATACTTACTACTTTTTCTTATTACTTTCTTTTGGAGCTCCTTATTTATGCAGTGGGCAAACCATTAGAAAAGATACTATCAACATACATCAGCTTATTAATTCTTTGAATGTATGCTTAAACATTAATTATGTTTTTCCTGAAAAGGCAAAAAGCATATCAATGTATTTACAATCTCAACTAAGCAACAACTCATACGCTGCCTTTGTATTAAAACCTCAAAAACTTGCAGAGCAAATAGAAAGTGATATTTTCAAAATACATCACGACCGCCATATGCACATTCAATACGATCCTGCTTTTCTTCCCGGTGAGAATAACAAGCCTTCGGAAGATGAAATCAATCAAGCCAAAAATTATTGGAAAGAAAATAATTATTCATTCAAAAAGGTGGAGATCCTTCCTGGAAACATTGGATATTTTCCATTTAATGTATTCGTGAAAAATAGAAAATGCAAAATCAACTATCTATTCGGCTTTGAAATTTCTAGCCAATACCAATGCAATCATTATTGATTTAAGGGAGAATTATGGTGGCAGTCCAATTATGGTAAGTCAAATAGAATCTTACTTCTTCAAAGAAAAGACCCACCTGAACGATCTTGTCAATCGCTCATCTAATGACACTATTGTCTTTTATGCCGATCCTGCAAAAGCTGACAGTCTAAACCTTTCTATGCCTGTATATATCTTAACCAGTCACAACACTTTCTCTGGCGCAGAAGATTTTGTTATGGAATGCAAAAAGCAAAACGGGCAACAATCGTTGGCGAAATTACCGGCGGCGGCGCACATCCTCAAATGCCCTTTTCTGTTGGGCAGGGCTTTGTCATTTCTATTCCTTTTGCCCGTTCATTAAATCCGGTAACTAAAACAGATTGGGAAAGTACAGGTGTAGTACCAGACGTAAAGATTGAAGCCAGTGCCGCACTTTCAAAAGCACAAGAACTCATTTTTGATCAAAGGTTACTGGTTACAAAAGATGAAAAAGAAAAGTACAAAAGCAAATATTACCTGCGTTTATTGAAGGTGGAGAAGGTGCCAAAACCTATGACCATAAATTTTTTAACCCAGTTTGTAGGTACCTTTCCTGATGTGACCATTTATCTTGACAACAACAAGCTTCTATGTAAAAATAATGATAACAAAAATGTGTCTGAATTAAAGCACATCTCTAATAGCTTATTTGTCATCGACGAAAATGCCCAAATAGAATTTTTTATGAATGATAAAGGACACTATTCTTCAATAAAGATTTACCTAAATGATGGAAACATTTTCGACGAAGAAAAAAAACTAATCAGCCTATGGTAGCTAAGCCAACACAAAAAGCAAAACAATAGCAACTTAAGCCTTCCTTCTCTCTGTAACATCCTGCGCTGTTCCGATCATCCTGATAATCTTGCCTTCATTATTCAGATAAACTTCTCCTCGTCCATGCAAGATGCGCTCATCTACATGCGGCAAATTAATGCGGTGAAAGAAATCGAGAGGTTGATAATGATGATATGTTTTTTGCACTATTTTACTCGCATTTTCACTGTCATCCCAGGGTATTAACTTTTTACCAAACGCCTTCTTTTTCTATTTTCCGCAAAAAACAAACATGCTGCCATAAACAACAATATGCCTGTTAACATCCAATAATTGTACACTCCCTTTGCCTGGATTGGTAAAGCTGCAGTGTTTCCCATTAATACCAACCCACCCCAATATTGTGGTGCCAGCATTCTTCCCTCTCCTTCCTGCAAAAACTTCATTTTGGCTTTCTGTAATGCCTCATCCTTTGACATGCCTGCAATAAGATTTTTATAAAAATCCTCCACAATTATGCTACTGGTTTGCTCATCAATCTTCCATAAACCTGTAAGTATACAATTGCTGCCGGCATAATTAAAAGCATGTGCTAACGATACCATTCCTTCGCCATCCTGGTAACCCGGCTTACCAGTTTCGCAGGCAGTAAGTACAGCAAGGTCTGACCGCAAATCGCAGTTATAGATTTCATGCACAAATAAATCATTGTTTTCATGCTCCTGGTTGTTCTTGGCAAATATCAATTTTGAAAATTGAGGATTTTCATTATTTGATTCTGCGTGGGTACCTATATGAATGATTGAATGGTGGCCTGCATTCTTAATAAATTTTTCTTTTGTTGAATTGTTATCCAGGTAAAGGTTTCCCCCCAATAACAAGTGTATTCTCGAGATTAATTGCAACGTAAATGGCTGAGGTAACAAGGCTAAATACTGGACATCTTTTTCAAAAGGATCGGCTACGGGCTGCCGACCATTATTTGATTGTTTGCTTATAAAACCCGGGGCAAACGCAATAAAATTATTATTGAGCGTGGCAGACTGCTTATTATCTAATAACAGCAGGCTGTAATGGTAACTAAAAATGTGCTTGCTTAAAAGGCTGTTAGTAGCAAGCTGGTCATAGGTAGTTATAAATTGAGGTGTAAGCAATTCAAAATTTAAATAAAACAAAATGCCATCGGGTATCACAGTTACTTTTTTGGTTTTAACGAGGCTACTTATTGGCGCCCAAAGTTGGGTATAGAGTTGGTGTAATATCTTACCGGTTTGTTGCGAGGTATTTTTCGTTGAAGAAATACCATCCACCAATTTGATTAAGTTTTGCGAGGATAACTCAATCAAATTCTTTTGCTGCATGGTTAATACCACGGCGTATAATTTACCGGCAGAAAAAAAATATCGTACCACTGTTTGGTCTGAAGTAATTGCATGCTGTATTTCGGCTGTGGGCTTTACAATGGTAGCAAAACGTAGATTATAATAGGCACTGTAGTTTTTTTGCAACATTTTCAAAAAGTCATTCCATTGATCGATAGCGGCAAAATACCTGTTTATTTTTTGGTTGTAGGTTCCATTGCCAGCCAGGGCAGCCGCCGCACCATTCTTTAAAGTATTTTCTTTTGTAAGTATGGCCGCAGGCACATTGTAAAACTGCAGTGTATCAATTTTATCAAGCCTTGCCCTTATGCGATTGTAAATTCCCGATTCGTGAATACTGATTGTTTGGTCCAGATAACTCTCCCGTTTGCTAAGTAAATAAAGCTGCAGGTTTACCTGCTTCATAAATTCCAGCAACTCACCCTCATCATTCATTAGCAGGGTTATATCCTGCACATCGTTTAAAATCGTTTTTCTTCTCTCTAAAATTTGTAACGCTTCATTTAGGTCGGGCAACAACTTTAAAAGATGCTGCTCATTTGGGGATTTTATAAGTGCATATTCAGCCTTAGACTTATACAACAAAGCCCGGGGTTTTCTCAGTTCTGCCTTGATAGAATCCAGTACGTTGCTGCTGGATATAATGATTTTATTCACTATCTCTAAAGCGGTAGTGCTATAGATTTTTGCCTCCTTAAATTGTCCTAGCTGGTAAGCAACTTGCGACAGTGTGAGCAATTGGAAAAAAGCTTCAAGCGTTTGAGCCCCATGATTTTTTACAATATATCTGTAGCTTTTCTTGGCCTTTGCAAATGCTGGTTGTGGCATATTACGATTAGCATAAAACAAAGAAGCAGTTCGTAAAAATTCCAGGTAGATATTATCATAGTTGCCTTGTAACGATTGCTGGTAAAGCGTGTCTGCATTTTCAAAATAGTATGCTGCCTGTTTGTAATCCTTTCTTTGTTGATATATTAAGGCAAGTGTGCTGGCTGCATCGGCACGCCAAAATAAATAATCACCCTCCGCTTTACCAAGTTCATTACTACCTGCCAGGAGGTATTGTTGCGCATTATCATATTCCCTCAACGAGAAATAGAGTTGTCCCAATAATATTTTAGAAATAAAAATACCAGGATCATCCGCAGTGAGGGTTTGTTGCTTTTGATAATAAGAATACTCAAGAAGTGCACGTGCCTGTTTATAATCACCCAACTCTTTATAAATACCTGCCAGGTTATCAGTTGCCTCAAATTGAAAAGTTGAGGCAGAAACTTTTTTGGGATTAGGCTCTTTGCTTGCAAGAAATTGTTTTATATAAATGATGGTAGCCTTCATTGCTGCAATGGCCTGCGTGGTTTTACCCTGAATGCCATACAGTGCCGACAGATTATTTTGTAAAATAGCCGGACGATAAAATTGATTAATCGGTGTGCGTGGTGTTTTGTTTAGTGCCTCAAGCGACTTGCTAAAAAAGTACAATGCACTATCAGTTTTAGAATCGTACCACATAATACTGCCTATGTTGTTATAGGTTATGTGTAATTGTTCATAGTCTGCATTAGGATCTGCCAGGTACAATTGAAGCGCTGCACGATTGTGTTGTTTGGACAATGCCACATTGCCCAGGCGTTGAGCATAAGCACCCAGGTTATTTTCAATTTTGCCTTGCAATGATGCATATTTACCACTTGCCTTTTTTGTGTAATCAAGCGCCTGTAGATTTGCCTTATAGGCGAGATTATTCTTTCCAACAGAGCCATAATATTCACCTGCTTCAACATAAGCTTTTCGTAAAGTGAGAGGATTATTTGTAAGGGATTTTATTTTATTGATAAATGCTTCTGTAATTTTTATGGATGTTTCCACATCTGCCTTTTTTTCGGCAATGCGGCCGGCATAAAAGATATAATTAACCAGCGAATCAACTTGCTTATTTTGAAGTAACTGGTTGGTATAAAATGTAAGTAAAGAATCAGCAGTTTTTATATTATTGGCAGATATTGCGTGGTCAATTTCAGCGGCACCAGGAGTTTGCGAAAAACAGAAAGAAGACATGGCAAAAGACACGTAGACCAACAAAATGAAACGCCGCAAAAAATAAGCTTGCATACTGTATGTATTAAAAAAGGCCTATGACTATTTAAACTTTATTTTGAAAGAAGGAAATTGTCTTAAAGCCTTCTTTAATTAAAATGGCAGCTTAGATCTTTTACAATTTTCTATGGCCTTAATTCATTAAGCAAAGCTTCTTTTTTTGGATGCGTCGATTTTTGAATACTTTCTGCTGCATCTTTTGTATGCCCTATTTGCAGTTGAGATAATCCCAGGTACCAATTGGCCTCCCCCGTAAATGCACTACCCGGTATGGCAACTGCTTTTTTAAAGTTAATTGCAGCATCTCCATATTTGCGTAATGCCAGGTAAGATGATCCAATAAAATAATATAGTGTATCACCAACCTGACCCTGTGCAAGTTGTTGTTGCCACTCATTTATGGCCAGTTGATATTTGCCGGTCTTGTAGTCAATCATTGCTTTATTAAACGCATAATTATCGGAGGCACCCATGGGTGTTATTAAACCATAATCAGGTTTATAGTATTTAGCAAAAAGTTGTTCTTCTTTATTTTTCGAAAAGAAAACCAGCCAAACTCCTGCACAAAAAATTAGTATCGTAGCTGCCACCATCCACATTCGATAATTAATAAAACGGACAGGGGTGATCGTTTCATTTTTCATTACAATACCTGCATGCCACTCTTCCACTTTGTTAAACCTTTCTGCCTGTTTAATACCATTAAACAGATCGCCCAATTCTACCACTTTTTCTTTCAATAATGTATCCTCATTCAGGCGCTGTTCAAATTCAGACCTTTGCTGGTCATTCAAATTCTGCATCAGGTAATTTTCTATCAACTCAAATTCTTCCGGCAATATGTCGTTCTCTGTTTTCAAATGCTATCTGTTTTCACTAATGACCTAAGTTGTTGTATACAGCGGTATTTATTATTTTTTGCTGTGGCTTCTGTCCATTTACGGGCTAAAGCAATTTTTTGTAACGACTGATTTTGAAAATAAAACAGTACAAGAATTTCTCTGCATGTTTGGCCGAGATTAGCAAAATGCTTGCGAACCAGTGACACATATTTGTTGTCATGCTCATTTAAAAGAACGTCTTCCATGCCGTCAACATCCGTTTGGATAAACAATACTTTTCGTTGCTGCGAACGTAGTGTGTCGATCCATTTATATTTACTAACCTGATACAGGTAAGCAGTAAAATCATTTTCGGAAAGGGGAGAAAACTTATGCATTTGAATATTCCGCCACACGGCTACGAATGCCTCCTGGAAAACATCCTTTGCTTCTGTTATGCTTCCATTGTTTTCAATTACGTATCGCTCCACTTTAAAATAATTATTGCGGTACAGCGATGATAAAATCAACTCATTGTTTGACCTTATTGCAACACATAGCTCCTGTTCATTGCTTTCCTTCGATATGGTGTCTTTCTGCATGAAGTTCATCATGCAAAAGATAGTTTAAATAAGACTATGGTTGCTTCCTGAACCTATAGCAACATAAAATTTAAGGCTATAGCGGTGGTATTGTTTCACTTGTTGACTATTAAATCATTTGGTTTCGAACTGTCTGCTTTGGTCACAAACCTTAACCACGTATACGCACGCAAGAAGTGTTTCAAATTCATTTCAATAGTGGTTTCGGTTTGGTAATCATTGCTTCAAACCCTGATGCCCGTACCCGTAAGTCTTGCTACTATTTAATGCCGGCACCTACTTTCTTAATAAAGTCTTTGGCGGGATTGAGTATAAGTTGAAAGTTTCCCTTTTGTGTGTGGTTTACCAGTTCAACCTGGCTATTACCAAAACTACCATCCTTGCTTCTCTCTTTAAACGGTAATACATACAGGTTTTTGAAAAGCTATAAAGGCAACATCATCAAATCGGTAATTAAAACCTGTATACCCGTCATTTCTTCTGCAATCCAACGAACGGCAAAAGTGACTGTGTGGTTGCCCTGGGTTAAAAGTTGGCCACACAGTCAAAAATTGGTTATTGCTTCGTTATTTTAAGAACTTCAGTATAACGGTCATCCATATACCTGACAACGTAGGTGCCCTTCGGCTGATCGCTTAGATCGATGGTAACCTGGTTGCGGAACAGGTTTAATGTTCTTACAACACTTCCCATCATGTTTACTACTGTAACGGTTCCCTTGTCTGAAATAATTCCGTGAATATCCAATGTTGCTTTGTTTTGTACCGGGTTTGGATACAATTCAAGGGCAAATGGCTTTTGCTTCAATACATAAACGCTTACTACTTTACTATACTTATAGCTGCCCGAACGATCAATAATTTTTAAGCGATAATAGTTTCTGCCTTCTGTCGGTTGTTCATCGTAAACTGTATATGCAGATGCACGGCCCTTGGCTTTCAATTTTGAAAGGGAGAGGTAATCGCGACCATTGAGGCTCTTTTCAACTTCGAATGAATCGCCTTCATCTTCGTGCAGTGTATTCCAGTCAATACGGTTACGGGCACCTTCTGTAGTTGCTGCAATATTGCCAAGCACAATTACAAGTGCAGGAGTAATAATAAAGCCTGCCTCGGAACCTGCTACCTTTTCTTCCACATTGCCTACTGAATCAATGGCAACAGCATAGAAATCGTACCGCCTGTTTTGTACTCCGTTAAAAACGATCGTATCTGTCGCAACACGGATCAACCGGAACTCGCCCCCTTCTTCAGCTACATAAACTCTAAAATACTTAAGCCCGCTCGATGGATCACTTCCGTTCAGCTTTACTACATATGACGTGTCAGTAAGCTGGTAGGTTTCTTTTATTTTTGATTTGGGCAGGTTGAAATCTAAAGTATTCAACCATTCATCGGTTACAATCGGTTCGTTGCTGTCGAAGTAAATAGACGCTGTGTTTCGAATCTGTGTGCCGTCGGTTAAACCATTGCGTAAATCAATTGCATAGCTAAGGTTGCCCTCTCCATCAGGCGCATTGCTGTTTGGTGGCAAAAAGCCTTCCAATGGATCGTCCGTTACATCGCCTGTGAATTTATCGATGGATTTAAAGGTAGATGTCATGATACCTTTAGCTGTATCCAGATTTACGCTTAACCGTACATTTAATTTGTTGTTGAAGGGCACATCCACGCTAAAGCTAAAAGCATTGTTGGGCAGCGGATATTTTTTTGTGCCTACTGCAAACGATATCGCTCTAAAAGTTGCAAGATCAAAAACAGCCTTATCAAGAGTATCTACAACACGTACCTCCTGGGCGGGTAGCGTTGCCGTGTCAACATTCTCAAAGTATACGGTGTAACTCATCACCTTCTGTGTTCCAATAATATACTTCTGCTGCTTATAACCTGATGGACCAGACTTTGCATTTGGGTCAAGGGACTGTCTTACATCCACTGGTTTGACTTTTGGTTCTACAGGATCATCAGGGCAGTCAACACCAAGCTGGCTGTAGTTTACATCAGCATTACTTAACAACACCGCTATATCCGTTGCCATGTCGGCATATTCTATTGCTGCGCCAGGTGCCCCGGCTACCGGAAGGCTAAACAATGCGGCAATCTCTCCGCTACATTGTTTTAATAAACCCGCTGTTGTTTTTACGCTGCTTGCATTAGTTGCATCTTCGGAGCTTCCCCCAGTTGCCCACGAGTACAAACTGTACAGGGCAGCACCTGCGGTCTTAGTAGCAGCCCAAAGACAATCCGCTGCTGGTATTATAGCAATGCCATCGTTTACCAGGTCTACTAACAATTTTAATCTTGCTTTATAGCAATCTTCCGCACTGCTTCGGTAAGCCGATCCCGATAGTGGTCCTTCTATCCAGGCGTAAATACTTTCGCGGCCTACCCCCGATTTTACCATAAAAGAAATATCTCTAAATCCATTTGCCGGAATACCTGCAATGTAAAAGCTATATAAATTTCCATTAATCGGGTAGCCTCGCTGCTTTGTCACCTTACTAAAAATAGGAAACGTATCAAAATTTGCATATTGAAGTTGAGGTCCCACAATGTCAATCATGCTATCAAGGATGGTAACATTCATATACGATGGAAACAGCACAAACACTTCCACCAAACCTGCCATTGTGTTGCCCTCATTAAAGACCCTTACTGAATACGGACTTTTAGTATCCCTTCTAACAATGTCGCGGCCAATAATTTCATATTTCAACTTATCAACTAAAGGCTCGGCTTTATATCCATTGGGGATGAAGTAAGTAGTATCGGCGGTTATAATTTCTACATCATAGATACCTTCCGGTGCATTGTGCATGTCTACAATTGCCGCATATATGTTTCCATATTCATTTACATAGGTAGTAGAGTCTGTATACACTGTGTTGCCCTTGGTCAGTTTAACTTTGGTACTTGTAGTAAAGCCTCCACCATAAGCTGTAAACAATATGTTGCCGGGTCCACCGGATACCGGGGTGTATCTGTCAAGTCCATTTATTGTAAGGCTGTATACTGCTGTATCTGTAAAGTTGCAGGTGGTGTTTTTGGCAATAAGCTTTACCTGATAATTGCCAGCCGTATACGATTTTAAGTCTGGCGCTACTTTAGTTGTGGTGGTGTTATCGCCCAATAGCCACAGATACGAATTGGCGTTCTTGCTATTGTTAGTAAACTCGTGAAGGCTGCCGGCTTCGTTATGACCCAGTACTGCTATAGGGTCAAGGTCTATATAGCTAATGTTGAAGCTGTATTTAAAACATCCGTTCGAAATCCACCTGAAGAAAACCGTATCGCTCGTTACGCAATTGATAACGCTTGTATCTGAAATAGACGCACCGGCCGGAATGACATTTGAGCCGGATATAAACCGGTTGAGCAGTGGCTGATTAGTTGACCTGTTTTTGTAAGCAAATAGTTGAAGGTTACCATTGCCACTACTTGTGTTGCTAGCCGATGTTATAATTTTTACCGCTCCGCGGGATGGAAGCACTACATAATAATAGTCATTTGCATCAGCAACACCACCCTTTAAATAATTGATGTTTCCTTTATAAGTACTGTCTAATTTAGCAAGTGGTGCTGTAGCAAATGTATTATTTGGTTCTGCATCGTTTGTAGAGGTATCCACCATTTGGTAGCTCAACATATATTTAAACGATCCGGAGGAGGTCATTCTGAAATAAGTTGTATCTGCAGCACGGCAGCTTACTAAAATGGTATCGTAAATAGTTGAGTCTTTTTTGATGCTCGAACTGTTGGCAATATATTTTTGAAAAATCGTACCACTGCCTTTTCTTCGGTCGAAGCCGTACATATACATAAATCCGTTTCCGCCACTAGTATTAGTGCCCTTCACTATTATTTTAAGTGTCCCGTCTTTTGGCAAATTAGTTACGTAATAATCGCTGGCATCGTAACCGCCATTTTTTACATAGCCAATATGTCCCTGCTTAATTTCAACTTCTGCTATAGGCAAGGCATCGGTATAGGTATCATTAGGTTCCAAATCGTTATCGCTTGTATCAACCATATCATACTGCAGTTGGTAGCTGAAGGCACCCGACGAGGTCATTTTGAAATACACGGTATCTGCCGCCCTTCCCTGGATATAGATAGTATCGTAAATAATTGAATCTTTCTTTATTGACGAACTGTTTGCAATGTATTTCTGAAAAACGGTGCCGCTGGCTTTGAGCCGGTCGTACACTGACATATAAACAAATCCGTT
>JBBQVY010000169.1:0-10975 GCA_038211085.1 Chitinophagales bacterium
GGTAAAAACGAATACACCAACATAAACACAAATGGAAAAACCGTTTTACCCAGTGGCCGTTATGTTACCCCCGCAGGCACCACCATACGCATAACCCACGATCCGTTTGGTATGGCGGTTTCTCCTGATGGAATTAAAACTGTAACCCTTCATAACGGCGTGTTCACCATCATCAACAACAATTCGCTTAATAAAATCAGGGTGCCTGATTATGAAGGAAAAATAGCATCGCCATTGAAGGACGGTTCCTTTTTAGGTGTTGCATTTTCAAATGATTCAAAAACAGTTTACCTGAGTGGTGGCGACAACGGGGCTGTTATCATATACGATATTGAAAAGCTGCAAAAGCTGGATTCAATTTCGTTGAATGGCACCATCGACGGAGTTACTTACGATGATAGTTTTACTTCAGACCTTCTTTTCAACTCAACCAACAACGAGCTACTGGTATTAGATCGCGGAAACTTTAGATTGGTTCGCATCAACCTAACAACCAAAACAATTACCGCCTCCATCAAAACCGGTCGCCAGCCATTTGGACTGGCTTTAAGTCCTGATAAAAAAATAGCTTTTGTTGCCAACGTGGGTATGTACGATTATCCTTTGTTACCCGGTCTTGACGAGAAAAGAAAGGACAATGAACTCATGCCTTTTCATCCCTATGCCGATAACAGTAAAGAGTCCATTGAGGGTTATGAATACAAGGGTAAAAAAGTACCGGGTGTTGGTAGTCCGTTGGCACCCGAAGCCATGAGTGTTTACTCAATAAATCTTACCACCAGTAAGGTAATTGACAAATTTAAACCGGGCCACCAGATTGGCACTATGGTAGAAGATGCAGAGGTGGTTGGCGGGGCCAGTCCTAATTCCATAGCAGTGGGCAAACAATACGCCTATGTAAGCAATGCAACCAACGATAATATCTCGGTTATTGATTATCGCAATCATAAAATTGTAGGTCACATACCGGTAAGGGTCGATCCATTAATTGATAAATATCGTGGCCTGCTGCCCTTTGGTTTGTGCCTTAGTAAAAACGAAAAAACATTGTACGTTGCCTTGCTGGGCTTTAATGCAATAGCAGTTATTGACGTAAATACCAGGCGTACCAAAGGATTGATACCAACGGGTTGGGGTCCAACCAGAGTGCAGTTAAGCAACAACGAAAAGGAGCTGTATGTCATCACCTGTCGCGGTTATGGCGCAGGTCCAAACGGAGGTCAGGGCTTTAACAAACCAGAGCAAGGCACTTATATTGGCGATATACAATTGGGCAGTTTCCAAAAAATTCCTGTCCCCGACGGGCAGGTGTTAGCAGCGTATACCAAACAATGCATCCGCAACACCTTTACAAAAGAGATGGTAACTGCCGTTACTAACAATCCATTACCGGTTAAGCCGGGCATTGCCACCAGCCCTATTAAACACATAGTATATATCACCAAAGAAAACCGCACATACGACGAAGTGTTGGGTCAGCTAAAAACTGGCAAGGGAGATTCAACATTGGCACGTTTTGGTGTTGGTGTAAAGGTTGTTGGCAAAACCGATAGCGTGTCGGGGGTTAACGTTGCCCCTAACCATTTAAAAGTTGCAAGTGAGTTTGCTTTCAGCGATAACTTTTATTGCGACAGCGATGCCTCTATACATGGCCACCACTGGATGATGGGCGTAATACCCAACGAGTGGGTTGAAACCAATTCAAGTGTTGATAAAACTGCAAAACTATTTTCAAAAGCATCCGGCCGAAGGTTCCCCGGCTCTACCGGTAGTATGGACCCCGAAGACTATGCAGAGCGGGGTGGCTTATGGGAAGCATTGGAACGCAGCAAGGTTTCGTTTTACAACTTTGGCGAAGCCAACGAAACAGCACACGTAAGAGAAGAATGGTACGATACCGCAACCGGCGCCGGTCATGCTGTTATGGTACCCATGCAAAAAGCTTTGTGGAGCAGAACCAGTCATGATTATGCAGGATACAATACCAATATACCCGACCAGTTTCGCATGGACCAGTTTGAAAGAAACTTTACCAATAGGTGGCTGAAAGGAAAAGAGAAGATGCCACAGCTCATCACCATGCAGGTGCCCAACGATCATACTGCCGGTCCGCGACCCAAAGATGGTTATCCCTACCAGCATTCGTACGTAGCCGATAACGACCTGGCCGTTGGCCGCATCCTGCACTTCCTTTCCCGCACTCCTTATTGGAAAAATATGCTGGTCATCATAACCGAAGACGACCCACAGGGCGGGGTCGATCACATAGATGCACACCGTAGTATTTTAATGATGGCCGGCCCCTATGTAAAACGTGGATACACATCGCATACACATGCAAACTTTGGTTCCATTTTAAAAACCATTTACAACATCCTTAATGTGCCGTATGTAAACCAGTACGATGCCACGGCTTCGCTGCTACAGGACTTCTTTACCAATAAACCTGACTATACGCCCTATAGTTTGGTAATGCCATCAAAGGCCGTGTTCGATCCGCAGCAGGCTATGGATCGCTACGATAAAACTATAGATTGGAGAAAGATTATGCAGGGCCCCGAAATGGATGATGAAGAAGACCAGCGAAAAGAACATTATAAAGAAACAAAGCCTTGATAAGTTATTTTGGTTGCAAGCTTTTATTTTTCATGGCATCATCGTTGTGTCATTTTAATTCCGGTTTATCGGAACTCACTTATACTTTTGGTTGTCTGCGCAGCAAGTTGAACCACCAAGACAGAAAGAGCACAAAGAAGCACTAAGCCTTCGTGAAACTTCGAGCCTTTGTTTCTTTGTGGTTCAAATAGAAGGTTCAATAATATAGAGCTGCACAAACCACTGGCAATTGGAACAATTAATTAGCTCACTTACATTAATTCTCTTATGTATCCCAATAATAAAATGCATTTGCGATTTCTGGTTTTTGTTTTATTGTTTATACACCAGGTATCAAGAGCGCAAACCCGCATTAAGAAAGTAGTATTTGTTATTGCCGATGGCATACCCGCCGATGTAATTGAAAAAGTATCTGTGCCTAATATTAATGCAATCGCAAAACAGGGAAGCTATCTGAGAGCTTCCGTAGGTGGAGAGAAAGATGGTTACTCGCAAACACCCACCATTTCTGCAAATGGATACAACAGTTTACTTACAGGTACATGGGTAAACAAACACAATGTTTGGGGTAACGATATCAAGGCGCCCAACTATTATTACAAGAATATTTTCAGGCTATTTAAAGAGCAATACCCGGCAAAGAAAACAGCCATATTTTCAAGCTGGCTCGATAACAGAACCAAACTTGCAGGCGATGGATTAGCAGAAGCGGGCAACATTAAAATAGATTATCACTTCGATGGTTATGAGTTAGACACTATAAACTTTCCACACGATAAAGAAAGCAATTTCATGCACCGTATTGATGAAACGGTAATTGATGCGGCAAGCAAAATAATAAAAGAGAATGCCCCCGATCTATCATGGGTGTACCTGGAGTATACTGATGATATGGGCCACAAGTATGGCGATAGTCCACAGTTTTATAAAGCAGTTGAATTGCTGGACGTCCAGGTTGGAAAATTATGGGATGCCATAAAATACCGGCAACAAAAGTTTAATGAGGACTGGATGATCATACTAACCACCGACCATGGCCGCGATGAAGCAACCGGCAAAAATCATGGTGGTCAATCCCCACGCCAACGAGGCACATGGATGGTAAGCAACAAAAAACTAAACAATTCCTATGCAAACTATTTTGAGCCTTCCATTACCGATATTTTGCCAACAATTGCCAGCCACCTGAACATGGTTTTTAAACAAGACGACCTTTTCGAAATGGATGGTACATCATTAACAGGCACTGTTTCTGTTGCTGCACTACATGCAAATTATTTTCAGAAAAAATTAAACGTCTCCTGGAAAAGTTTTCAACCGGCAGGTATGGTTAAAATATGGTTGACCACCACCAACAATTATAAAACAGGCCAACCCGATAAATACATCTTGGTAAACGAAGTGCCGGCCAGCCGGCAACATGAAATAATTGATGTTAGCAAATTTCCATCTTCATTTTATAAAGTAGTATTACAGGCAAAATACAATAGCATTAACCAATGGGTATTGCTGGGTCCAACCAAATAATGTTTACTAATCAGTTTCATTCTGTTTTAAAATCAAGTTTGTTTAATTAACAAATGTTGTTGCCTCGTTGCAGGCATTACTATAAAAACATCTTCTGCTTTTTATCTTCTAAACACTTGCATAATTTCTATAATCACTCTATATTAGATTCCCTTCTACCAATATTGTTTGCTTTTCTAATTCTATTAATAAAACAAAAAACCAATGCCACACCTTAATTGGGAATCCTTAGGTGGAATTATCACCACCAACATATCTTCTGTCTCCTGGTCATCAAACCGCATCGACAATTTTGCAAGAGGCACCGACAATGCCATGTACCACCGATGGTGGAATGGAAGTTCGTGGGGCGGATGGGAAAGTCTGGGCGGAATTATTACCAGCGAACCTGTAGCGGTAAGCTGGGCACCAAACCGAATTGATGTATTTGCCAAAGGCCAGGACAATGCCGTCTGGCATCGCTGGTGGAATGGTAGTTCGTGGGGCGGATGGGAAAGCCTCGGTGGTATAATCACCAGTAATATTTCTGCTGTATGCTGGGGGCCAAACCGCATCGATCTTTTTGCCCGCGGCCTCGACAATGCCATGTATCATAAGTGGTGGAACGGGAGTGCATGGGGTGGATGGGAAAGTTTAGGTGGAATTATTACCAGCGACCCAACAGCGGTTAGCTGGGGTGCCAACCGTATAGATGTATTTGCAAGAGGCACCGACGGTGCCATGCATCATCGCTGGTGGAATGGAAGTGCCTGGGGTGGCTGGGAAAGCCTGGGTGGTGTTATTACCAGTAATGTAACGGCGGAGTGCTGGGGGCCTAACAGGATAGATTGTTTTGCCAAAGGACAGGACAATGCCTTATGGCACAAATGGTGGAATGGAAGTGCATGGGGTGGATGGGAATCTTTGGGTGGAGTAATTTTGGGTGACCCTACAGTTATTAGCTGGGGTGCCAACCGGTTGGATGTATTTGCCAAAGGCACCGATGGCGCAGTTTGGCACCGTTGGTGGAATGGCAGCGCCTGGGGCGGCTGGGAAACATTGGGAGGCGTTATTACCAGCGAAATATCAGCTACAGCATGGAGTGCAAACCGCCTCGATCTTTTTGTAAGAGGTACTAATAATGCCATGTTTCATAAATGGTGGAATGGAAGTGCATGGGGACCGGGTAATGCTGCACAAACCCTTACAGTACACATAAAAATACTTAGCAATCCAACAAGGTTTACCGTTACGCAAATGTTTGATGAAATGCGGACAATTTATGGTGCCGCTGGCATACCGGTTGTTTTAGGTTCTACCGAAACACTCAACGTAGCACTTCCCGCAATAGCTCCATTAAACGACATTGATACGGGAACCTGTACCGGTGGCAATCCGTCGGGTGAGCAAATGGCGTTGAGCAATAATCGTAATAATGCGGCTGCCAATCATGTAGTGGTTTATATGTGCAGGTCGGTTTCGTACAACAGTGGTTCATTAAACGGATGCGCATCATTTCCTGCAGGCAGGCCAATGGCAGTTGTTGCCTCTTATGCATCGCGGTATACTATGGCACACGAAGTGGGGCATGTATTAGGCCTGAACCATGTAAGCGATAACAACCGGTTAATGACTGGCGGCGGAACGGATAACATTACCAACCCGCCACCCGACCTGATCGCAAGTGAAATAACAACAATGATGGCAAGTAACCTTACTGTTTAATTTTTAAAACTAATTATATGCCCTTTTCAAAAGAAGAATTAATAAAGATGATTAACCTGGACGAACCCGATTACCAGGCTATTGTAAGCAAACTTTCAGCAGATGATATTCCAATATTGGTTGAGCTAACCAAACATGAAAACCCCGCTATTGCAACCAAAGCAATAAGTGTACTGGGCCAAATGAAAAGCGATAAAGCTTTGCAGGGATTGAATGATGCAGTCAATCACCCCGACCCTGTTCGTCGTATAGCAGCGGCACACTCTCTGCGTAATTTGGCAACTTTGCCAGGCAGTACAAAAATGCTTGAAAAATTGCTTGACGACACCGATATTGGTGTTCGAAAGTTTGCACTCAAAACAGTTGAAGTTGCCAAAGTAACCTCGCTACGCGAAAAAGTTAAGGCGATGAACTTAAAAGAAGTTAATCCGGAAATAAAAGCCCTGGGAGAGAATGTATTTAAAAAGTTGTAGCGCCCATTTTGAGTTTACCATTAATGTAGCTTTTACATTTTAGGCTGCGACACCCTACATTTAAAGCCACCAACTTAACCCAATAAGATGGTGGCTTTTTCTATAAAATCATAAAACCGTTTTTTGAAAACTATTGGTCCTAGAACTCATTGTTCATAGTTGTACTAATGAACATGTGCAAATAAACCACCACATAGAAACATAGGTACATAGTAAAAGCACATAGTCTATGTGAAACCTATGTTTTCTATTGTGCCTATGTGGTAAAGGTCTTCACGTACATTTTATGTGGCTATATCGTCCGGCCACAGTATTCTTACTTCCTGCCCCGTCACACTTGCCAATCGTGTGGACACATCTTTTTATTGCTCTGTAAGAGCATCCTGATTATAGAAATCATTTTAGAACGAATATCCAAGTTCCGTCGGTGCTTCCTACTTAATAACTTCCATGACAGGCGGCACCTACCTACGGAGCCGAACTTCAGAAAGCTATAATTACCAGCGCTATTACTTGCTATTTACCCAGCAATCTGGTAAGCCATTCAGGCTCAATACATCCTTCAATTCCATTCAAGCTACTTTTGATTTTTAATATTTATAACGAGAAAATTAAAACAAACCCACCTATTTTTACTAAAAATATTAGCAATGCAACTGGTAAAACATCCTACTGAAATAGCCTTCTTCAGCATAAAAGTGCCGGCTGGTTTTCCTTCGCCCGCTATGGATTACATGGAAGAAAGAATTGACCTCAACAGGGAATTCATTAAGCACCCGTTATCTACATTCGTTGTGGAGTGTGAAGGATATTCCATGATTAACGCATTTATTCCACCTAAAGCAAAGTTGATTGTTGACCGTTCAGTAACACCCCGTTCAGGAGACATTGTATTGGCAGTTTTAAATGGAGAATGGACTGTAAAATATTTTATAAAGAACGACTACAAATGCTGGTTGCGACCCGCAAACAGTAAATTTCAAGATATAGAAATTACTGCTGAAATGAATATGGAGGTTTGGGGTGTAGTCACCACTATTCTTATCAATCCTAAAGATGTTAAGTAATGGTGGCTTTGGTAGACTGTAATAATTTTTATGCATCCTGCGAAAGGTTATTTAATCCCAAACTACAGGGACGGCCTATAATTGTTTTATCAAATAACGATGGTTGCGCAATTGCCCGTAGTGATGAAGCAAAGGCCATCGGAATTGTTATGGGCAGTCCTGCTTATCAATTACAGGACGTAATTAAACAAAACAATGTAGCCGTCTTTAGTTCAAACTATACTTTATATGGCGACATAAGCGACCGGGTAATGAAAACCCTGTCATTGTTTGTTCCTGCAATTGAGATTTACTCAATCGACGAAGCATTTTTAGATATGCAATCCCTCACTTATTCTGACTTGTATCAATTAGGCTTACAAATAAAACATACGGTTAAAAAGAATATAGGCATCCCGGTTTCAGTGGGCATAGCCCCTACAAAAGCCCTGGCAAAAATGGCCAACCGCTTTGCAAAAAAAACAAAGAAGGAAATTGGCGTTCATCTTGCCCACAATTCAGAATTAGTAAACGAAATGCTGGCTTATACCCATATCGGAGATGTGTGGGGCATTGGTCATCAATATGCATTATTCCTGCAAAAAAATGGCATTAAGACAGCCCTGGATTTTATAAATGTTCCCGAAGAATGGGTACGTAAAGAAATGACGGTTGTAGGCCAGCGATTGTACAACGAATTAAAAGGCACCTCTGCCATACAATGGGAAGAAGAAGTAAAGGATAAGAAAAATATTTGTACCTCAAGATCGTTTGGAAAACTGTTAAGCAACAAGGAGGAGATTAAAGAGGCACTTGTAAACTATGCAGCTAATTGCGCATTAAAATTGAGACAGCAAAAATGCTGCTGCAGAAAAGTAAAGGTGTATGTACAAACCAACCAGCACCGCATTGAAGACCGGCAATACAGTGGTTCCATTACTATAGATTTAAACACACCTTCCAATACAACTGCCGAAATTATTAAATATGCAAGCCGGGCATTAGACATCATATTTCGCCCATTCCATAACTACCTTAAGTGCGGCATTGAAGTTTTGGATCTTGTTTCCGAAGATTGTATTCAAACCAATTTATTTACACCTGCTGCAAGCACCCGGCAGAAGGATGTAATGAAGGCGCTGGATAAAGTAAACAAGTCTTTAGGCAAAGAGGTGGTTAGAATGGCAGTGCAGGGTTTCGACAAAAAATACCGCTTAAAGGCTGAATATTTATCGCCCTGTTATACTACCAACATCAAACATATTTTAAAAGTGAAAAACTAATGTTACAGCCATTTTTAGAATTTAAGGAACTGTATATTAACCGGCTTATTAGTTTGGATAAAAAGATACTGGTTACCCAGTCTTATACCAGGTATAATGATCAATTATCAGCGGTGCCCAAATCCGGTATTCTTGTAACAGATTATGATAACAGGGGCCTGGCAAACATTCATTTAAAAGCTGTTAACCACGATAAACTTGGTGCAATAGTTTTACTGGATAACGATAATCATAAGCAGCGGTTAACCCAATTATTACAGCCAGGTTCTCCATATAAAGTGTTTTGGTCGGTGGTAAATAATTTGAGCGATATGGAGCAGCGGCTCAAGAAAAAATATTCGAAAAACTTGATGCGCTATGTTGCTAAAACTACTGATTGGCGAATAGCCCGAGACGAGAATTTGTCTGTTAGTTTCCAGGTTACCTACGGCGAACTTTATATCATTATCAAACGCAAATCACAAACAATACGGGTTAAATTTGAGGAAATTGAAACTTCGTAGTGCATGTGTTACGACATATCTTTTAAAGTAGAAATAAGGCAGTTGAGCGAGTACTTCCCCGACCTGGTACACGACGACCAGATAAGTCTGAACCTGGAGGCTGCCATTCACATAATAGGCCATTCACATGGTAATCATCCAATAATTTTCAGAGATATTAAAGGTGATGGCAAATTGCACATAAGGTTGATGGAATGGGGATGCATACCCTACTACATAAAAGAGGAGAGCGCTTTTATTAAACAAAGAACTTCCATGCTTAATGCACGCAGCGAAAGAATACTGGAAGACACCAAAAGCTATTGGTATAAAATAAGAAACCGAAGATGTTTAATTCCGGTTTCGGGTATATATGAGCATCGTGAAATTGTCGGATGGAAAAAGAAAGTGCCTTACCTGGTGAGTTTAAAAGATCAACCAGCATTTTTTTTACCGGGATTGTATTCGGTTGCTGAGATAGTGGATAAAGAAACCGGGGAGTTGCAAAAGCGTTATACGTTTACCATTATTACAAGAACTGCAAATGGTTTAATGAAGCAGATACACAACAGTGGCGATAACCTGGGCCGCATGCCTTTATTTCTGCCTTTGGAATTGTCTAAAAAATGGATTGATGAAGAATTGAGCGATGATGAATACAAGACCCTTCTTGATTTTGAAATGCCTTCCGAAGCATTAAGTTATAAAACAGTTTATACCATCAGGACACCTAAACCCCGCCCTGATAGTAAAAACAAGGACGAGGAGTTTGAGTGGGAAAAATTACCTGCGATTACAATGTCATTAACTTAGGGTATTCGTCATTCTGAACTTGTTTCAGGATCTCTTGGAAAGTATCAGGTGAGATACAGGGGATGCTGAAATAAATTCAGCATGACGGCTCGTTTTAAATGAATCACACTTCTTAAGGTAATTATATAGCCTGCGATTATCTAAACTATTCTGCTTTGCTTTTGCAAATTCTAATGCTTAAAGTGCCGCATACTTGTCAGTACCATTGCCAGGTTGTTGGCAACACAATATTCAATACTGTCTTTATCTCTAATTGATCCACCGGGTTGTACAAATGCATCTATACCTTCAGCATGTGCTATCTGCACACAGTCATTAAAAGGAAAGAATGCATCCGAAGCCAGCACAGACCCATGCAGGTCAAACTTAAATTGCTTAGCTTTTTCTATAGCCTGCCGTAGCGAATCTATGCGGCTGGTTTGGCCACAGCCCTTACCAATAAGCTGGCTGTTTTTTATAATAGCTATAGCATTACTTTTTAAATGCTTACACACAAGGTTAGCAAACTGCAGGTCTTTGTTTTCTGCTTCGGTGGTCTGCCGCCCGCCAACCTGTTTCCACTCAATGTAGTTTCCCTCATCAATTTGCTGGCTTAATACCCCATTGGCCATACTCTTAAACTGCTGGTTGCTTTGCAGTGCATTCAATTTTAGCTCAAGTAAAATGCGGTTCTTCTTACTCTTTAAAATAGTTAATGCATCCTCATCAAAAGACGGAGCCATCAATACTTCAAAAAACAATTCATTTATGGCTTCTGCAGTTGCTTTGTCTATGGCATTACTGCAAACCAACACACCACCAAAAGCACTTTCCGGGTCGCCTGCCAGGGCAAAATCCCAGGCCTCCTTAACAGTAGGGCGTTGCGATATGCCGCATACATTGGTATGTTTAATTATTGCAAAGGTTGATTGCTGGCCTGCATCACCATCAGCAGTAAATTCTTTTATTATTTGAATGGCTGCATCTATATCAACCAGGTTGTTGTACGATATTTCTTTGCCATGCAATTGCGTAACAAGTTTAGATAAATC
>JBBQVY010000170.1:0-10962 GCA_038211085.1 Chitinophagales bacterium
AAGAATGAATTAAAAATGAGGGATTTACCTGAGACTATGATACCTGCATCGCTATAGATATTTTACCACCCAGTCCCTATAACATAGAGTTCTTAAATACAACATCTAATTTCCGTTTGTAGAAAATGAACCAGAAAGTAATCAAGTATTTTTGTCGCCTTTCGGCGCAAATTTAAAAGAACATGTATGAATAAAGCCTTTTTAGAGGAGCTTCAAAGTAAGCAACATTCAAGGGAGCCTGTACCTAATAACGAAGTGATAGCAGCATGGGCATCAAAGCTTATTTGTATGATGTACCCTGAGCTGTCAACCTGTTCGTATGGGTCAAGTGCAGAAATAAACGATCAGTTTGTTTTGCTTCAAACAGAACTTACCAATTTATTAAATGCAACGAAAGCATGCTGGGATTGCAATAATCATTTTATAGTAAACCAGTTTTTTGATGTTGTACCCGAAATGTACCGTTTGCTAAATACCGACATTGATGCTATAGTAGAGGGCGATCCTGCAGCACGTAACAGGTTTGAAGTTATAAGAGCTTACCCGGGATTTTATGCCATTTGTTTTTACCGCATTGCACATGCTTTGTATGTACTGGATGTGCCTTTGATACCCCGGATACTTACTGAATATGCTCATTCAAAAACAGGTATCGACATACACCCCGGTGCAGAGATTGATGAGTATTTACATATTGATCATGGTACCGGGATAGTTATTGGTGAAAGCACAATCATTGGTAAACATGTTAAGTTGTACCAGGGCGTAACCCTGGGAGCTTTAAGTGTTGATAAGAGCATGGCTTATACAAAACGCCATCCTACTGTTGAAGACTATGTGGTGATTTACTCAGGTGCCACCATTTTAGGGGGTGAAACCATAATAGGACACCATAGTGTGATTGGGGGTAATGTATGGCTTACCAGGAGTGTACAACCCGGCTCACTGGTATACCACAATGCTGAAATAACTGTAACCGAAGGAAAAATATTAATGTAACATTATGGCTGGAATTCTTGACACAATAGGCAATACGCCCCTGGTTGAAATACTACACCTCAACCCAAATCCGCAGGTTAAAATTTATGCTAAACTGGAGGGTAACAACCCTGGCGGCAGTGTTAAAGACCGGCCTGCCTTAAATATGATCAGGAGTGCTCTTGAACGGGGCGATGTAAAGAAGGGGACAAAGTTAATTGAAGCAACCAGTGGTAATACCGGCATAGCAATGGCTTTAATTGCAAGCTTGTTTAATATAGAAATTGAATTGGTTCTACCATCTACTTCCACCCGCGAAAGGGTGCTTACCATGGAAGCCTTTGGGGCAAAAGTAACCCTGCTGGATAGTATTGAATTATGTCGCGACTATGCTGAAGAAAAGGCTTCATCAGGAGAATATTATTTGCTTAACCAATTTGCCAACCCCGATAATTACATAGCTCACATTAAAACAACAGGGCCTGAGATATGGCGTGATACTGAAGGCAGCGTTACTCACTTTGTTAGTTCGATGGGAACTACCGGAACCATCATGGGTACTTCAATATTTTTAAAAGAGCAAAATCCCTCCATTCAAATTGTGGGTTGCCAGCCCACAGAAGAATCTTCCATCCCCGGTATAAGAAGATGGCCTAAGGAGTACCTGCCTAAAATATTTGATCCCTCAAGAGTAGATCGTATCATGGATGTTTCGCAACAGGAAGCCACTGAAATGACCCGCAGGTTAGCAAAAGAAGAAGGAATTTTTGCCGGCATGAGCAGTGGTGGTGGAGCATCGGCAGCCATTCGTTTGGCCGGTGAATTAACGTCTGGTGTTATTGTTTTTATAGCCTGCGATCGTGGCGACAGGTATTTGAGCAGCGACCTTTTCGGGTAAGTTTTAGCGAAAAGCTTAGGTTGAATGTTAAATGCTAAGTGTTGAATATAGAACTGATTAACATCAAAATTGTCTACCCTCAACACTTAGAATACAACATTTAAAATAAGTATCCTAAAAATTATTACTGTCAAGATTTTTGTAAGCACCTTTTGTTAATAATTCTTTTAAGCCAAACTGTTCTTCTGCAATCTGCTTGCGGGTTCTAAAGTTTCCTGAAACTGGTATGGCCCCACCCTGGATTGCCTGCACTGCAAAAAAACTGCATATTGCTGCAGGTATCATCAACCATTTTTTTCCAAGAGATACGCCAAGTGCAACCCCGCTTAATGCTATTAACGATGCCTTCAACTGTATCGATCTTTCAACATCCCATTCCGCATCTAATTCTCTAATACGATTATTAATTACCTCTTCACTTTCCAGCCTGTAATAATCAAGATTTTCTGCCATACATTTTATAGTGTTGGAGCCAGAGGATACCGGCAGTGCATGTTTCATACTTTCTTTTATACTGTTAATAAGGTTGTTCATGAGTAGTTTTTTTTAGAGGAACAAAAATGATGCCTTTGGTCATGACTTCATGGTCTGTAGTGTTAAAACTCTCTTCTTTAAACTTAACCAGTCGATATATTAGAATTGATTTAGTTGCATGCATCTAGCAGGCTACTTTATGACTTTTACAATTACTTTTGGCCCATGCTCAATAGCTTACAACAACGAGACTTAGAGGTAATATGGCACCCTTTTACCCCCCAGAAAAATATGACTCCTCCGATACCGATTGTCAGGGCAAAGGGAACCATACTTTATAGTGAGGATGGACGGGAATTTATTGATGCAATCAGCAGTTGGTGGGTAACGCTGCATGGTCATGCACACCCGTACATTGCTGAAGAATTGTATCGCCAGGCTCAAACACTGGAGCAGGTAATTTTTGCCGGATTTACACATGAACCTGCAGTCAGTCTTGCTGAAAAATTATTGCCTTTGTTGCCTGGTAACATGTCCAGGATTTTTTATTCTGATAATGGCTCCACTTCCACTGAAGTGTCTCTAAAAATGGCCATACAATTTTGGTGGAATAAAGGTGACCCTAAGAGAAATAAAATTATAGCTTTTAACAACAGCTACCATGGCGATACGTTTGGGGCCATGAGTGTTAGCGACAGAAGTGTTTTCACCCTTGCATTTGCCGACAAATTGTTTGAGGTAATGTTTATTGATACACCTACTACAAACAACATCAACGAACTCATTAAAACAGTTGAGAGAGATGCAGCATCTATAGCTGCATTTATCTACGAGCCCCTGGTGCAGGGAGCTGGTGGTATTAGAATGTATGAAGCAGAACTGTTAGATAAATTGTTGCAGTGCATGAAAGCTCACAACATAATTTGCATTGCTGATGAAGTGATGACAGGCTTTGGTAGAACAGGTAAATTGTTTGCCAGTGAGTACATGGTTGAAGCTCCCGATATTATCTGCTTAAGCAAAGGGCTAACAGGTGGTACAATGGCATTGGGTGTAACGGCTTGCAATCAAAATATCTATAATGCTTACTTATCAGATGATAGGTTGAAGACATTTTTTCACGGGCATTCATTTACAGCCAACCCTCTTGCTTGCACAGCTGCAATAGCCAGCCTGCATTTGTTACTGCAAACAGAAACATTACAATCAATTAAAAAGATTGAAGATTTGAATACATCATTTAGTGAGGAATTGCAAAAGTTCAAATGTCTAAAAAACATAAGGCAGCTGGGTACAATTTTAGCCTTTGAAATTAATAGTGGAAAGGATGAGTACCTTAATAACATCAGTACTGTTATTACTACAAAAATGCTGGGCAAAGGCGTGTATGTAAGACCCCTTGGCAATACGGTTTATTTAATGCCTCCGTATTGTATCACCGACGGAGAATATAAGAAAATCAAAATGGCTTTAATTGAAACTATCACTGAACTTGAGGCGTAAAAGCCATCAACTTCCTTCCATTAATTTCTTTAGATTATCAAGGCTTTTCTCCATATAAGGGCCTAATACTTTATCTGAAGTAATAGAAGCAAATTTCTCCCAGGGATACCATTTTACCTTTTGTACAAATTGCCATTGTACGGTTACCATTTGCTGATCGGCTGAGGCAATAAAATTAAATGAACCAGGCAATGGTCGACTATCTGCTGACTGCCAGTTAGCTTCCATCTTTGTTGAATCCAACGCAGTGATATCCACCTTTACTTTACCCATTTTAATAAAGGATGATGGACCTTTTGATGGCACTGATATAGTGGTGCTATCCGCTTCATAATTATCCATCCACCCTTTCCATTTTGAAAGATCGGTCACGGCCACATATACGGTATCAAGCGGTCTGTTTATATCAATAGCACGGGAAATAATTATTTGCGATGGAAGTAGCAATGACATTGCAGTTATCAACCCAAACAATACTACCACGCTTATAAATCCAAGTTTTATTAATCTCATATTATTCCCACTTAAAAACTTTGATAGCTACTGTATAAATGACAATACCCCATATTACCAACACACCAATCTGCAATCCACAATCTTTTAGGCTGGCCCCCTCGAATGCTATCTGGCGCATGGCATCGTTAAAATGAGTAAGTGGTAAAATTTTGCAAAGTGGTTGTAACCATGAAGGAAAGGAGTCTATTGGAAAGAAAGTACCTGCCAGTAAAAACTGTGGTAACGTAAACATATTGGCAAAAGGTGGAATAGTACTTTCATTTTTTGCCAGGCCGCTAACAATAAAACCAAAACCCATAAAAACAACAAGGGCAAGAAAACTAAGAACCATAATTTCAAGAAATGTAGTGATACCATTGACCAGGGTATAATGAAAAAAGAAAGCGCCCATTAATACAATCACCACTGCCGTTGACATTTGAAATAATACCCTGCTGAGTGCCTCACCTAACACAATAAAGGTTCGGTTGATAGGTGTAGCAAAAAATCTTTTTAACACCAGTTGCTGCCTTAAGTTAAAGAATAAAAAAGCTACCCCAAACACCCCTGCACTTAATAATGAAAAACCAAGCTGACCCGGCAAAATGAAATCAATAGTTCTAAAATTTCGACCGGGAATTTTTGTAATATCCTGGCTAATTGTTGCAACAGTTGGTGCCTGTGGAAAGGTGCTTTTATTTACATTGGCTATTATAGAATTTAAGATTGAATTGAGTACCTGTAAATTCTGCGGGTTTACACTTTCCGAACTTTTTAACTGGATATTGTAGGGTGCTTTTGAATGGCTTGTATCAATAGTCTTTTCGATATTCAAAATAGCGATTAGCCTGCCTTTCTCAAGATCGCCGCGTAAGGAGTCTTCAGATTTATTTACAATGGTTATCCCCGGAATAGTCCTGAGAGAAGCATAAATTGGATTAAGTGTATCTGCCTTTTTATCTATCGATATTTTAAAAGCAACTTTTCCTCCTCCCCCAATAAATCCAAATATTACAATGAATAACATGGGAAAAGCAAAGCTAAAAACTACGGCTGATGGACTTCTTAAGATGGCTCTTAAGCTGGCTTTTGTGATTGCAAGCATTGCCGTAAGCTGGTTGTACTTTTTGGACATCAAAATGGGTTGTGGCCGCAAATCTATCTTATTATTGAAGAAGAACGCCGATAGTGGCCTGCCTGTTCCGAGATTATAATTATGAGAAAATCTTAAAAAAATATTGATAAAAATTTTAAAAAAGGAACAAATGTCGTAAATTTGTTGACAAAAGACATGTATGAAAAAAGTAAAACCTACACCTAAGCCATATCCCCAAAACACATTGCTCTCCACTGTTGTTCAGGAGCCTTATATAGAAATCCCCCGCCTTAATAGATTACAGGCTGCCGTTTCTGATTTTTCTTATAAAAAATTTCAGAAAATAGCCAACCTCATTCCCTTTACACTTACTGACTGGGCAAATATTTTGCATTTATCCGAAAGAACCCTTCAACGGTATGCAAAAGATAACAAAAACTTCGAAGGCATTTATGTTGATAGAATTCTTCAAATAGAAAAAATAATCAATTTGGGGCTAGAGGTTTTCAATGGTTCCGATGCCTTATATCAATGGCTAAAACTGCCCAAAGAAGTTATGGGAGATCTTATAGATTTTGATTACCTGTACCATACCGATGGCATCCAACAAATTCTCGATCAATTAGGAAGAATTCAACAAGGCGTTTACGCATGATCGTCTACAGGTTTTGCCAACACCAATATAGAAATGACATTTCAGGTTATGGAGCCAGCCTTTTTGGGGGCAGATGGAATAATAAAGGATTGTATGCTCTATACACCAGCGCAACTATCTCTTTAAGCTTATTAGAGGTATTGGTAAATGCGCTGGACATCTCGAGGTTGCAACAGCTAGCCTTGATGACTTTGGAAATTCCCATACCTGGTGAAATATCAGTTTATAAGGCTACTAATCTAAAGGAAAACTGGCATCTTGATTTTGATTATACCCGATGGATAGGCAGCGAGTTTTTGCAAAAGAGAGATCATCTGTATCTCGAATGCCCCTCAGCCGTTGTCTTCCAGGAAAAGAACTACCTGATTAACCCTCTTCATAAAGATTTTCAGCAAGTAGATATCATTTCCGCAGATAAATTTGCTTTCGACAAAAGGCTATTTAAACAGCAGTTTACGCCTAATTAAATGTTATACCAAAGGGCAACCTTGCCTGCGGAACATAAAACATTGAGCGTAGGGTTTTAAGCCGCTGCAACAGTTCATATTGCTCCACCCCTATTTCTTCTTTTACAACATTTGATTTTATTTCGGCTTGGTAGCCCGATAAAATACTTTCGAAAAAGGTTTTCTTCTCAGGATATTCTCTAATTCTATAATCGCTGACCTTTGCCATTCTAAGTGCACAATCAATTGCATCCTGTATATTTCCAATCCTGTCTACAAGCCCAATCTGTTTTGCTCTCTCACCTGTCCAAACCCTGCCTTGTGCAATGCTGTCTACAAAATCCATTGATAGTTTACGACCGGTTGCTACCCTGCTTTTAAAGTCGTGGTAAACAGTATCAATTGATTGTTGAATAAACATTTTTTCTCCATCGCTCAACGGACGGTCTATTGAAATCATATCAGCATATGGACCGGTTTTAACCCTGTCGAAGGTTATGCCCATTTTGTTGTTTAAAAAACCCTGCATATTGGGTATAAGAGCAAACACACCAATTGACCCGGTGATGGTATTTGGCTGTGCAAAAATGCTATCAGCTCCTGAAGAAATGTAATAACCACCTGAGGCGGCTACATCGCCAAAACTTACAACTACAGGTTTTACCTTTTTTGCCAGCAGCAACTCTCTTAAAATAACTTCACTGGCCAGTGAACTACCACCGGGAGAATTAACCCTGAACACTATTGCTTTAATGCTTTTATCCAGGCGGGCTTTTCTTATAATCTCAAGAAAGGTTTCTGAGCCTACCTGGCTACCTGAACCTTTTCCATCAACAATTTCTCCCTCAGCTACTATCAAAGCTATTTTACTATCACCAGTCTTTTTAAAGTCAACGCCCTTTGAGTATTTGTCTAATGATATAAAATTGATCTTAGCAATATCATCAAGACTAAGCCGGGAAGCAATCTCTTTTCGTACTTCGTCATCATACCGAACGCCGTCTATCAAACCAAATTGCAGGGCATCACCCGCATTTTTTATACTTCCATTATTAGCCAACAGGTGTAATGTTCCCGTATCTTTTTTTGTGTGTTGCGATGCGGTCATTAAAATTTGCGCATACAAATCACCCAGGTAAACAGAAGTTTGCAAACGGTTTGCGTCGGTCATTTTATACTCCCTGAAAGGCTCTGTTGCGCTTTTAAACTTACCGGCATAAAATATCTGGGGTTGAATTTCTAACTTTTCCAGGGTACCCTTAAAAAACATTAATGTGGTAGAAAGTCCATTCCATTCCACAAGGCCCTTTGGATTACAATAAACTTTATCGGCTACACTGGCAACATAGTAAGCACCTTGTGTAATAACATCGCCGTAGGCATACACAAATTTTCCTGTTGTTTTATAATCTGCAATGGCATTACGCAACTCCTGGCTGGCCGCATAACCATTAACATTGTTATTACATTTTATGTAGATTCCTTTATTTGAATTATCTGTTTTTGCAAAGTGTAGCATGCTTACCACTTCGTATAAAGAGGGAACATCCTCTTCTTTTGAAACCAATTGACCCAAAGGATTTTCCTGGCGTTGTTCTTTAAATTGCCTGGTAAGGTCAATTGTTAGCACTGCTTTGTCTCCTATTTCGGGCTTAGAGGGTTTTGCAATAACTGCAATAGTTATAAAAAATATTACAAGAGCTAAAGTAGAAAATACAATAAGGGCCACAAAGGAGGCAAGGAATATTTTAAGAAAATTTCTCATGTTTTACAAGGGTTCTAAAGTGCAATTAAATGATATTTGACTGCTTTTGAAAGAGTGCAATATATGAACAATGTATTTTTATTGACAGGCGGCAATATGGGGAACAGGCGTCAAAACCTTTTGCAGGCTGCTAAAATAATAGATCAAAAGGTTGGGAACATACTTGCTACATCTGCAATTTATGAAACAGAAGCCTGGGGTAAAATTGACCAACCTTCTTTTTATAACCAGGTGCTACAGGTTCAAACGGATTATTCGCCAAACGAATTATTACTAGAGATACTGGCCATTGAGCTAAACATGGGTCGCGAAAGAATTGTAAAATATGGACCCAGACTGATTGATATTGATATCCTTTTTTATAACCATGAGGTGATTGAAACACCTGAACTCATAGTTCCACATCCACAAATACAACACAGGCGTTTTGTTTTAGCGCCGTTAGCAGAATTAGTGCCCGAATATGTACACCCATTTTTACAAAAAACCATTATTGAGTTATTGGTTGAATGTGTAGATCCATTGCAGGTAAAAGCTATCAGTTAGCATTAAAAAGATTTTACTGCCAATTGAGGCTGAATTTGACTATTCAAATAAATTTTTAAACCGATGCTTTTATGTGAGTCTTCTGTTTATAACCTGCCACATTTATTAGTCAGCAGTTTTATCATTTTGCGTAGGTTTGACGCTTGTACTTATTAACCAGATGAAGCATCACTTTATAACGATAGAAGGAAATATTGGAGCGGGTAAAACCACGTTGGCGCATTTATTAGCGAAGAAACTTAATGCACGGTTGATTTTAGAAGAATTTGCCGAGAACCCTTTCCTGGCTAAATTTTATGAAAACCCCGGACAGTATGCTTTTCCATTGGAGCTGTTTTTTATGGCCGAACGATACAAGCAATTAAAAGACCTGCTGCATACAAAGGATATATTTCAGAATGTAACTATTAGCGATTACTTGTTTACCAAGTGCCTGTTGTTTGCAAAAGTAAACCTGCCTGGTGAGGAATTTCGGCTGTATAAACAACTATTCGACATCATTCACCAACAATTATTGCACCCCGATATTTTAATTTATCTGCATGCACCTGTGCAAAAACTGCAGCAAAATATTAAGAAGAGGAAAAGGGATTATGAGCAGGCCATACCTGATTCATATCTTTTTAACATACAGGAAACCTATACCAGTTATATTAAACAGCATAACACTAAAACCATTTTTATTGATGCCAGTAATGCTGATTTTTTAGGAAATGAAAAGCACCTTCAAGTTGTATTAGATGCATTGGATAAAGATTTTGATGAAGGCCAGCATTTTTTCACATTACCATAATTAAACCGATTGATACAGGCTGTACAACAAGCAGATACTTTTGCCGCAATAAAAATCTCTCAATTTAGAACGTTACTAACAGGCAGGTTTTGTTTTACCATGGCCCTTAGAATGTTAGGTACGCTTGTAGGATGGTGGTTGTATGAGTTAACCGGAGACCCATTGGCTATGGGTTTAATTGGTCTTGCTGAAGTAATACCTGCAATATCCCTCGCACTCTATGCAGGGCACGTTATTGATACCAACGAAAAGAAAAATTTATTACTAAAAGGTGTGGGTGCCTACCTGTTGGGTGCGGTTATCTTGTGTACCCTTTCTTATGTATTTTATTTTAAGCATGGCAACAAAAACATCATTATCTGGGGCATCTACAGTGTTATTTTTCTAACTGGAATTATAAGGGCGTTTGTTGGACCTTCTTTTCCGGCAATATTAGGTCAGATAGTTCCAAAACATACATTACAAAATGCCATCACCTGGAACCAGGGAACTTTCCTTATAGCATCGGTTAGCGGGCATGCAACAGGCGGTTTTTGCATTGCTGCTTTTGGTGTAACCGGAACTTTAGCAGTCATTATAGTTTTGGTTATTCTATCTCTTTTAAATCTTAAACAGCTTTCAAATTTTCCTGTTACAAATACTGCAAATAATAAACGTACGCTTGAAAGTGTAAAGGAAGGATTGAATTTTGTTTTTAAAACAAAGGAGGTGTTGGGTGCTTTATCGTTAGACCTGTTTGCGGTATTATTTGGTGGGGCTGTAGCTATGGTACCCATATATGCAAAAGACATTTTAAAGGTTGGCGCAGTGGGCTTTGGCTGGTTAAATGCAGCTTCTGATATTGGTTCCATCATTATTGTGGTGTTGCTTACGTTATTCCCCCTGAGAAAAAAACAAGGCAAGCGTTTGCTAATAGCTGTAGCCGGCTTTGGAATAGCCATCATTGTTTTTGGTATATCAAAACTGTTTTGGCTATCGTTTATTATTTTGCTCATTAGCGGGGTTTTGGATGGTATAAGTGTGGTTATAAGAGGAACCATTGTTCAATTGCAGACACCTGATGAAATGCGTGGCAGGGTAATGAGCGTAAACTCGATGTTTATAAACAGCAGCAATGAGCTGGGACAATTTGAAAGCGGGTTAGCTGCAAGAGCTATGGGTGTAGTGCCATCGGTAGTTTTTGGGGGATGTATTACTTTGCTTGTTGTTGTGATTACATGGTTTAAAGCACCAACTTTGAGGAAGATGGAGTACTAGTGGAAGTTGATAGTTGACAGAAAGAAAGTTGACTGTTGACAGATGACGGTTGACAG
>JBBQVY010000171.1:0-10919 GCA_038211085.1 Chitinophagales bacterium
AGTTAGGGTTGCCACTGATGCAGTGCAAATATTTGGCGGGTATGGATATACCAAAGATTTTCCGGTAGAAAAATTTTACCGCGATGCTAAGCTTTGCACCATTGGAGAAGGTACCAGCGAAATTCAGAAAATTGTGATTGCCAGGGAGGCACTAAAAGGATAAGAAAAAAAGCCAGGTGATTTTTACCTGGCTTTTTTGATTGAGTTAGTTTTGGTTGCCTGCTGTAAAAATTTGGTCGACTGCTCCACCCAACATCGGAAATTTTTCCTTTACAAAATTCGCAATTGATTGGATTGCTTTAGTAGCCTGTTCGGGGGTTATGTTGGCTTCAGCCACTAATTTTTCTACTAATTCGTTCATAGTTTTAAAATTTGGTGCAATATAATCGTTGATCCTTTTCGACTTACATAAAAAAAGCGCCGGGAATTTCGCGGCGCTTCACAATCTTTTATAGGATGGATATTATGTTTGAACAGGTAAATAGGTGATACTATTGTTAGTACATTCTATCATCATCAATTTTAAACATAATCTTAAGCAACTTTAAGCAAACTCAACTTGCTTCTTCCAAATTGCCTTTCAGCATAATCAAGTGTAACATGAAGTGTTTTTTTGCCGGAGGTAGGTAATTCAAACATTGCCTCTGTCAAAATGCTTTCGCATATACTTCTTAAACCACGTGCTCCAAGTTTATATTCCATAGCCTTTACTACCATAAAATCATATACATCCGACTCAATGGTTAGCACAATACCTTCCAACTCAAACAAACGGTTATATTGTTTAATGATGCTGTTCTTAGGTTCTGTTAGTATGGCTCTTAAGGTTTCTGCATCCAGGGGATTTAGATAAGTAACCACAGGTAAGCGACCTAACAGTTCGGGTATAAGCCCAAAGCTTTTTAAATCCTGTGCATTTATAAACTGCAACAAGTTTTTCTTTTGATATTCCTGTGCCTGCTTGTTTACATTAAAACCAATTGCATTGGTATTTACCCTGCGGGCAATCACTTTATCAATACCATCAAAAGCTCCACCACAGATAAATAAAATATTCTGCGTGTTTACTTTTATCATTTTTTGCTCAGGATGCTTGCGACCGCCCTGGGGTGGAACCAAAACTTCAGTACCCTCCAGCATTTTTAAAAGGCCTTGTTGTACACCTTCACCACTTACATCGCGGGTGATAGAAGGATTGTCTCCCTTCCGGGCAATCTTATCAATCTCGTCTATATAAACTATACCTCGTTCGGCAGCATTAACATCGTAATTGCACGACTGTAACAAACGGGTGAGCATGCTTTCAACATCTTCCCCAACATAGCCGGCTTCTGTAAAAACGGTAGCATCAACAATTGCAAAAGGAACATTTAACAGGCGGGCAATAGTTTTTGCAAGCAATGTTTTACCTGTACCTGTTTCGCCCACCATAATAATGTTGCTCTTCTCTATTTCCACGTCTCCCTCAACATGTTTGTATTGTAATCGCTTGTAGTGATTGTATACTGCTACGGCCAGAACTTTTTTGCCATCATCCTGCCCAATAATATATTCGTCCAAAAACTTTTTAATTTCTGTAGGCTTGCGTACGGTTAATTTAAATGAGGCAGGTTGAGAATCGGGTTTCAGTTGTAATTCCTGTGCAATGATCTCCTGTGCATGTTCTACGCAGTTTTCACAAATATGACCGTCCTGGCCTGCAATGAGTATTTTAACTTCATCGCGGCTTCTTCCACAAAAAGAACAATGTAAATGACTTTGTTTAGGCATAACTTATAAACGTTGACACAGGGTTAACTATACTAACTGTGTGTAAAAAAGGTTCTTTGGTAATAATTGATTTAATGAATGATTGGATTGTAAACAGTTAGTTGACCGTCTATTATCTGCAAAAATAAAAAAACCGCTTCTAAATGTCCTTTTTTTGTTTTAAAGAACATTAGAAACGGTAATAACATTAACATTCTTCCTATAATTTATCCAGAATTTTATCTACGATACCATAAGCAACTGCTTCATTTGCATCCATCCAATAATCACGGTCAAAATCTTTCATAATTTGCTCGAAAGATTTTCCGCAATTTTCTGCCAATATCCTGGCACCTAATTCCTTTGTTTTTTGAGTTTGTAAAGCCTGTATTTCAAGGTCGGCGCTGGTACCCTGGTAGTAACCTCCAAGGCTTGGTTGATGGATCATTACTTCGCCATGCGGAAAAATATAACGATTACCCTTTGTGCCTACACTCAACAATATGGAACCCATACTTGCAGCAAGACCCATACAAATAGTACTAACAGGGGAGCTAATCATTTTAATAGTATCGTACATGACCATTCCACTGGTAACCATTCCACCCGGACTGTTTATGTAAAACTTAATTTCGGTACCCGGCTTATCAGCTTCTAATAATAAAAGTTTACTTACAACATCCTTTGCACTTTTATCATCTACAACTCCCCACAGGTAAACAGCTCTTTTTTCAAAAAATTGCTTTTCCATTTTCTTAGCCATTAAACCGGTTGGCTCTTTTTCTGGCTTTTCTTTTTTGTCGTCTTCTTCTTCGTCTTCCATCCTTAACGGATCTATATATTTTGATATCATCATGATTATTATTTTGGTCTTGTTAGAGTAATTAATCTTTATTCAATTTTTTAGGATTGGTCAATAATACTTCATCCACCAAACCATATTCTTTTGCTTCCTGGGCACTCATCCAAAAGTCGCGATCGCTGTCAACGGCTACCTGCTCAGCAGTTTTTCCTGAATGGTTACCTATAATTTCGTACAATTCTCTTTTCAGCTTTTTTATTTCAGCAACAGTAATGGCTATATCACTTGCTTGTCCACCTATGGCTCCACTTGGCTGGTGCATCATAATGCGGCTATGCTTTAGCGCTGTACGTTTGCCTTTTACACCGGCACACATAAGTACGGCACCCATGCTTGCAGCCATACCTGTGCAAATTGTAGATACATCGGGACCAATAAATTGCATGGTGTCGTAAATACCTAAACCTGCATAAACACTACCACCAGGGCTGTTAATGTACATCTGTATATCGCGGCTTCTGTCGGTGCTTTCTAAAAACAATAATTGAGCAGTTACTATATTGGCTACATAATCATTAATGCCCTCTCCCATAAAAATAATCCGGTCCATCATCAAACGGCTGAAAACGTCCATGCTGGCAACATTTAAGGGACGTTCTTCAATAATATATGGAGTAAGATTGGTAACCTGGTGCTGAGAAAAATTGTGCAATGTTGCACTGCTGATGCCCCTGTCTTTTACGGCGTATTTTTCAAACTCTTTTCCAAAATTCATTATTAATAATTTATGAAAGTGAAGTTAAGGGTTGTTCCTTAATCGAATTAGCTATGCATTCAAATACTATGCAAAACTTGAAATGCGACAAAATAGCATAGGACACCTTTCGTTATAATCAAGATATAGCAGGTAAAAAATTATAAAAAACAACAAAGCCAGGATGTATCCCGGCTTTATTTATTACTTGAATTAAGTTTGATTAGTGCGAGTGATTGTGCTGTTTTGCATTCAGCTCTTCAGGTGTAACCAATTGTTCAGTTACACTTACTTTATCTTCGATTGCTGTAAACAATTTTGTAGTCTGAATTTGATAATATGTGTTCTCAATAAACTTTTTATCCTTTAGCATATTATCAGCATAACTGTCTAACCATGGGGCATCGTCCAGGCTTTGAATACCCATGTAACCCATGATTTGATGACGGGCAAAATCCTTAATTTCAGAATTCTCCACCTTAACATTATACTCGTCCATTAGCTGGGAGCTAATCAAAGTCCACTTAAGTGAGTTTTTAAAATTAGGATATTCGGCCTCTGCCTCTTCGGCAGATTTCTTTTGTTCATTGCCAACCTGTATCCAGCGCTTTAAGAAACTTTCCGGAAACTCAAGATTGGTATGATCCGTTAATTGGTGATAGATCTGGTCATGCAATTGATTGCGTGTTTGAGATACCCATTGTTGTTGTAAACTTTCTTTAACGGCCTCCCTAAACTCAGCTTCAGTAGTTACATTTTTACCGGGAAATGCAGCATCAAAAAAGTTGCTATCCATTTCTGGTTTGGTAACCAATCCAACTTTGGTTATGCTTAGTTTAAAGTTTTTGTTGCCTGCATTCTCATCCTCTTTATTAAGACCAAGATCACTTAAAATCCACTCTCTTTCTTTTTCTTCAAAGGCTTCGTTTAAAGTTATGTTGATGGTATCATCTTTCTTTTTGCCCATTAACTGGGGACGCACACTTTCTGAAAAGTATTTTACCAATAACGAATTTCCTTTATTGATTCCATTTTCAACAACGTTGCCTTCACTATCTATTTCGGTAAATTCTACGTTCAAAACATTGTCATCCGACTCCACTACTTCAGGCTCAGTCATATTTCCATGACGAACGCTTAAACGCTCTGCTTCTTCATTTATCATCTCATCCTTAATGTCAACACTGTATTTTGTTACGTGAATGGAGGAAAGATCAATGTTGATAGCTGGCTTCAACCCTATTTCAAAAGCAAAAGAGTAATCAGCCGGGTTGTTCATATCTAACTGCCGGCTATCTAATTCCATCGGTATTGGCTGGGCAAAAATGTCAAGTTGCTCCGTTTGCATGTAAGTGTTTAATTCCTTCTCAACCGAACGAAGTACCTCGTCGGTAAACACGTTAGAACCATACATTTTTTTAACCATACTGGCCGGTACCATACCTTTTCTAAAACCTGGTATCGTAGCAGTTTTAGCGTACTTTTTAATGGCTTGATCAAAGGAGGGCAGGTAGTCATCCTTTGTAAGTTGCACCGTTAGTTTATCGTTCAACAAACCAATGTTTTCTCTTAAAACAGAAGCCATATTGTTTTATTTTATGTTTAAAAATCGTACGATTTTATTTACCGGCTTTTTTGCAGGGAAACAAAATCCTCCCAAAATTTTGGGCTGCGAAGGTAAGTGATGATCATTAAAATTTTTGCTTAACAAGTTTAAAATACTGCAAAAGGTTGGGGGTGATGTTGTATTGGTGGGATAGGAAGTAATTGAAGCAGGCTGTTTGCAGAACCTTACCTGATTATTTTTGATCATAAAGTCAGACTATAGTATTCACCTATTTTTGAAATATGAACCAAGTATTGTTTAAGGACCTGGGGAGTGACCTATCGTATAAAAAAATTTGGGATTACCAGGAAGGATTGCTGCAACACAATGTTGCCATTAAAGCAAGAAACAGGGAGTTGAGCGCATTGGTCTTAAGTGAAGATGCAGGAAGCCAAATTGTTAATCCACAGAGAAATTTGGTTATAGCAGAACCTATACCCAATTACCTGCTATTTGTAGAACATGCTCCCGTATACACTTTAGGCAAAAGTGGGGATGCTGGTAATGTTTTAATAACAGACGAAGAACGGGAAGAAAAAGGAATTGAGTTTTTTAAGATAAACAGGGGAGGAGATATCACTTTTCATGGGCGGGGGCAATTGGTGGGTTACCCGATTTTAGATCTGGAAGCATTTAAAACAGACCTCGGCTGGTATTTAAGAAGCCTTGAGGAAGTAATTATATTGACAATGAAAGAATATGGTTTGATTGGCATGAGAAGCAAAGGAGAAACAGGCGTTTGGTTAGATGCAGATGTACCAGGCAGGGAAAGAAAGATTTGTGCAATGGGTATACGTTGCAGCAGGTGGATTACTATGCATGGGTTTGCTTTTAATATAAATACTGATCTTGCTTACTTCGGTCACATTGTTCCATGTGGTATTGCAAACAAACAGGTAACCTCCCTTGAAAAGGAATTAGGCAGATTGGTATCAATGCATGAGGTAAAGAAAAAAATACTAAGAAACTTTGAGCGGGTATTTAATATTGAAATACAAGATTTGACCTGATGCTCTTATTGGCAGAAATCAAAAATCTTTTGGCAGGTAAAACTTATTTTTCTCCTTCAGTTTATCATCTTCATATAACTCAAATTTAAACCAGCCTGCATGTACAAAATTCGACTTGTCCAGGGTTAAGAGAGGTTCTTTAACCTGGTGTATCTCAAACAATGGAGAACCATCTTCTTCAAAAAACTTTAATTGATATTTTTTGTTTTTTGCTTCGTTAAGTGAGATGCTGAGGTAACCATCTTTATTGGTAAAAATGTAAAGTGATGGCTTCCAGATTTCTTTAGGTATAAATTTCCGGAGTTCAACAAGCGAATCATTTACCGCAAACAAAGTGTCTTTAGTTTGCCTTAAAATAGAGTCCCGAAATTTTATGAATACCGGGGCAGATATTTTTGCAACGGGGATACCTCTTGAGTTTACTGTGATGCTTTTAACACTTGGGGCAATTTTATCTTCTAGGTCAATACTCCTGCTATCAAAATCAGGTGTTGCCTGTTTTGCCGGTGTAAAAAAATAAGCACCTCCCTCCAAAACATAAAATATTCTGTAGAATGTTCTGGCATTTGGTTGCTTAGGCTCGCTAAAGCCGTTTTGTGGTAAGCCAGGCGAAGTAGCCGAGAAGATAGTTCTATAATATTTTGTGCTATCGAACGAACGTTGAACATTTAATTGTATGCAAGCCTCAAATGGATTTATCCAGCTAACAATTACTTTCTTCCCTTTCTCGGTAACAGTGAAATTTGGCAACGTATCCTGCGAGAAAACCTGGCTAAAAAATGCTAATCCCAACAACAAAGCCACAACTCTTTTCAATGTTTTTAAATATTTTGGGCAAATATAGTAGCACTCCCGTTACAAAAATGATAACTCATTTTTTTGTAGCGACCTATTGCCCTGCAATCCTCCACTGTGTATCATAAGCACATTGCTATTTTTTGGAAAGTAGGATTTTGTAACAAGGTCCATAACAGCAAAAAATAATTTGCCGGTGTAGATAATGTCTAATGGAAGTTGAAATTGTTTCCAGGCTTCGTTTATAAATGCTAACAACACAGGAGGATGTTTTGCATATCCTCCAAAATGATAATCGTGAAAAATAGTGAATTCAGCGTGTTGCTTGTTTTGAGGTAATAATTTTATAATGTCATCATAAAGGGCAGTATTGCCTTTCATGCTGCTGATACCAATAATATGTTGATGAACATGTGCAGCCATTATTAAACCGGCAAGCATAGTGCCTGTACCTACAGATGAAATGATGTGTGTGTAATTTGTTAGCTCAACAAATTCTAATATCCCCGCTGCTCCCAAAGCTCCTTCAGTGCCATATCCTCCTTCATCAATAAAATACCAGGCTTCATTTCTATAAGCATACTTTACCTCATCCTTCTGCCTGTATTTCTCCCTGTTTAAAAAAATCAGTTGCATACCAAGCGACCGGGCATATAGTAAAGTGTGAGACAAAACCTCAGCTTGCTCTCCACGTATAAAACCTACAGACTGCAGGCCACTCTCTTTGCAGGCAAAGGCAGTAGCTATAATATGATTTGAAAAGGCACCACCAAAAGTTGCAACAGTTTTGTATCCTTCCTGTTGGGATTTTTGTAAATAGTTTTTTAGCTTAAACCATTTGTTACCACTTACTACGGGGTGCAATTCATCCAGCCTTAAAATATCCAACATAACATTGCTGTCTTTCAACCATTCCGATTCAATATTTTGAATAAATATGCGTTCAGTATTCACTGGTATGGTTTTTTCTCAAATTGAAAAAATATTTGCATCCTTAAACCTATCGTTTAGTTTCGCAAACTATAAATTTATAAATATGCAACCAACACTTGTAATACTTGCGGCCGGTATGGCTAGCCGTTATGGAAGTATGAAGCAAATACAATCGTTTGGGCCAAGTGGCGAAACGATTATGGATTATTCAATTTTTGATGCAATACGGGCCGGCTTTGGTAAAATAGTGTTTATAATAAGAGAAGATTTTGCTGATGATTTTAAAAAGATTTTCGAGCCTAAACTGAAGGGTAAAATCAAGACCGAATATGTTTTTCAAAAGCTGGAAGATCATTTGGGGCGCCATACTTTACCTGAAGAACGCAAAAAGCCATGGGGAACAGCACATGCAATTTTAGCTGCTAAGCATGTAATACATGAGCCGTTTGCAATAATTAATGCGGATGATTTTTATGGTAGCGATGCCTTTTATAAAACATACGATTTTTTAATAAACAGTTGCGACGATAAAACATATTGCATAGTGGGTTACCAGCTAAACCGTACCCTAAGCGAAAATGGAAGTGTTAGCCGCGGAGTTTGCGAGGTTGATGATAAAGGAAACCTGGTAAGCATAAATGAAAGAACCAAGATTTACAGAAATGACGAAGGAAAAATAACATACGAAGACACAGATGGCTTACATGAAGTAAGCGAAAATGCAGTGGTAAGTATGAATTTTTGGGGCTTTGCACCAAATGTTATAGGCATTATTGAAGATCAGTTTCATAAGTATCTTGATGAAAATATACAGGATCCAAAAGCTGAATTCTTTATACCAATTGTAGCTGACAAATTTATTAAGTCCCGCATGGGAGTTATAAATGTGATCCCAACCATGTCGAAATGGTTTGGCGTCACTTATAAAGAAGATGCTCCTTCAGTGCAGGCATCCTTAGATCTATTGGTTGACGCAGGTAATTATCCAACTAATTTATGGGCTGAGAAAGCTGATCAGTAATAAATATTAACGTTAACCATAAGATTGAGAAAACAAAAAATCCCACTGCAAAAGCAATGGGATTTTTTATTTCGCCTGATCTGTCAGACCTAGTTACTTGCTAAATCCTTTGACCATAAATACACAGTCCTGAATTTCTTTAATCTGCTTTGATCTGTCCATGCCTTTTAACGTAGACTTAGAAGGCAACTTAATATTTTGATAAGTAGTATCTTCTTTCTTTAACTCATCTAAAGCATAAAATATACTCCTGGATTTAATTGCGAAAACAACTCCTTCAGCCTGCATCTGGCTTGAGCTTAATATACCAATCACCTCTCCATTTTTATTTAATACAGGGCCACCACTATTACCGGGATTTGCACTCACTCCTATCTGGTAACTTGAAGTATCACCATTGTAACCGGTTTTAGCACTCAGGTAACCTTCGTTATAAACCACTTCATTTCTCGGAAATCCAAGCGTAAATATTTGTTCACCTAAATCTGTAGTGTTTCTGCGAATGCTGTAGGGTAATGTTACAAGCGGTTTAAAGTCTGCGTCCGAAATTTTTAAGATAGCCAGGTCTCTGGTTTCATCAATAAAAGCAAGGTCTGCTTTATATTCCTGTCCTTTATTATTTATAACCAAAATGGTAGAAGATCCTTTTACTATATGTGCATTCGTAACAAGGAAACCCTTTCCATCAATTAAAAAACTAGTACCTCCCCGGTTAGGTTTCACATCCACTGGAACCTTCGATTTAATGTCGTTAATCTGGGTACTTTGTGCATACTGGGCTTTCTTAATTTGCTCTACCTGGCTGCTTAAATACTTTATCTGGCCCTGGTTGGCCATAGGGGTAAAGTAGGTAACAAGTATGCTTATAAACAAAGCAGTTATGCCTGCAATTGAAGCAGCAATAGCTGTTACTCTTTTATACCTGTGCCAAAGCTGGATTACTTTACCACCGCTGGTTACAGGTCCTTCTTTTATAGTACCCACCTGCACCAGATTTGCATGAACATTATGCAACAGGTGTTTCATATCTCGGTTTTGACCAAAAGCTTCAATCTGTTGTAAAAACATATGATGTTCAACAACCATCTGGTCAACCTCCGGGGTATTTTTTCTAAGGTCTTCAAACAAAGCTTTTTCATTAGGCTCCATCTCACCTTTCAAATACCGCTCAATCGCATCTAATAATACTACATCTTCCATGTTAGGTTACTCTCCTATATTATATTGAGAAAAAAACAATTTTTTAAGTCTCATTAAACACTTGTACTTCTGGTTTTTTGCGTTGTCGGCATTAGTATATCCAAAAGTTTCAGCTATCTCAGTCATGTCTTTTTTTTGCAGATAATAGGCTTCGAGCAAACTTTTACAGGGAGCACCCAGGCTTCCTAAAGCTCGTTCCATTATGGCAAAATCTGCATTTCGTCTTTCTTGCATTTCAAGGTCTTCTTCAACCGCGACAGTCTCTTCAAGGCTTTCAATTTGAGAACTAAATCTGTTATTATGTTGAAGTCTTTTGAGCCAAAGTCGTCTGCATACGGAATAAACATATGTTGTGATTTTACAGGTTAATACAAATGATTCGTTTTTTGCGTTTTCATACAGCACAATCATTGCTTCCTGAAATATGTCCCTGGCATCATCGTACGACCCGTTGTTATTTAATATAAACGCCTGAACCATTGTATAGTTTTCCTTATAAATGGTCTCTGCGGCTTTTGCGTCGTTCTTTGCCAGTCCTTTCAATAAAAGTTGTTCTGATGCTTCTGTTTTCACAGTTCAATAATTTAATACCCCTTAATGTGGAAAAGTAACCCAAAAAAGAATCAAAAATAATTTTTAAGAGCGGGGTTACCTTTTAAGAAGTTCTGTATACATATCAAATTTCAAATAAATTAATAAACACACAACAACATGAAAAAGCTGTTATTCGTATTAGTATTAGGTGCATTTGTAGCTTGTAACGATAGCTCTACAACTGAAAGCAAAATGGATTCAACTGCAACTGCAATTGATTCTTCTGCTAACTCTTCAATTGACTCAGTAAAAGAGGTTAAAGATTCTCTTGTAAACAAAATCGATTCTACAGCTGACGCTAAGACTGATTCTTTAAAGAAATAATTATTTCAGTCAGCTAATGTGCATTTTGACATTGGCGAGCCTGCTTGCGGCTATTGATTAGCTGATAAAGATTTTCATATAGCAAGCAATCGTTAGAGGCCGTCCCTATTTTTAGGGATGGCTTTTTTTTG
>JBBQVY010000172.1:0-10863 GCA_038211085.1 Chitinophagales bacterium
GCCAAAAACAAAACCCGGAAAATGGTTTGAAACTGCATATTGCTCCCCAATTTTATCGAGTACAGGGTACAATTTTTCAATACCATTCAGGCGGTCTGCTGCAGTTTGTGCAAGGGTTATGTTACACAAACTAAGAAAGTATATTGCTATGGTAACAGCCAATCGACCGGATACAATTTTTATAATTCTCATAATGTATTATTCAGTTTATCAGGAAGCTTTTAAAGAAAGTGTAATAATTATTCTGTTGTCTATTCAGCCTAAAGTAATAGAATATTTAACTACTTCCTGCACCTTAATTATAAAATCCAATTTTGCCATATTATCCCGAAATGTATCTTTGCCTATGGCAACAAAACTCACTTCTCCCAAACAAAAGACAGGCAATTCAAGATTTTTTGGCGAGGGTCTCACCTTCGATGATGTGTTATTAATGCCGGCCTTCAGCGAGGTATTACCACGCGATGTAGACATCAGCACACAGCTTACCAAAAACATTCGCATTAACATACCCATGCTGTCATCGGCTATGGATACGGTTACTGATGCTACCCTTGCTATTGCTCTTGCAAGAGAAGGTGGCCTTGGAATCTTGCACAAAAACATGAGTATTGAGCAGCAGGCCGAGCAGGTACGCAGGGTAAAAAGAAGTGAAAGCGGTATGATTATCGATCCGTTAACGCTTACCGTTGATTCAACCATTGGTGATGCACTCAGGCTGATGAAGGAAAACAAAATAGGCGGTATACCCATTGTAACCGAAGACAATAAACTTGCAGGTATTTTAACCAACCGCGATTTGCGTTTTGAAACCGACAAGCGCAAAAAGGTGAGCGAGGTTATGACGATGGAGAACTTAGTTACTGCCCCCGCCGGCACCGATTTAAAAAAGGCAGAAAAGATTTTACAGAAATACAAAATTGAAAAATTACCAGTTGTTGACAAGCAGGGCATACTGATAGGGCTCATCACCTTCAGGGATATTTTACAACTAAGAAATTTTCCGAACGCAGGCAAAGATGGCTTTGGAAGGTTACAGGTTGGCGCTGCTTTGGGCATAACAAAAGATCTGCTCGACAGGGCATCGGCTTTGCAACAGGTGGGTGTAGATATTGTAACACTCGACAGTGCACATGGTCACAGTAAGGGTGTAATTGATGCCCTCAAAACTTTAAAAAAGAGCTTTAAATCGCTACAGGTAATTGCAGGTAATGTGGCTACGGCTGCAGGTGCAAGAGCGTTGGCACAGGCAGGAGCCGATGCGGTTAAAGTTGGTATAGGTCCGGGTTCTATATGCACTACGCGTATAGTTGCCGGCACGGGTGTTCCGCAACTCACAGCTATTATAGAAGCTTCTAATGCATTAAAGGGTACTAATGTTCCCGTTATTGCTGATGGAGGTATACGCTATACAGGCGACATGGTTAAGGCTTTAGCAGCCGGTGCCAATGCTGTTATGATGGGCAGTGTTTTTGCGGGTACCGAAGAAAGTCCAGGCGAGACGATCATTTACGAAGGGCGTAAATTTAAATCGTACCGTGGAATGGGTTCATTGGGAGCTATGGTGCAGGGTAGCAGCGACCGTTACTTTCAAGATGTAGAAGATGACATAAAAAAATATGTACCCGAAGGCATTGAGGGCAGGATTGCTTTTAAAGGTTATGTAAGAGAAGTGGTGTACCAGTTTAATGGCGGCTTACGTGCAGGCATGGGTTACTGCGGCGCAAAAGATCTGCAGGCATTACAGCAGGCAACTTTTGTGAAAATTACAAATGCTGGTATGAGTGAAAGCCATCCACACGATGTGGTAGTTACTAAAGAGTCGCCGAACTATAGCAGGGGGTGAATAGCCGGTAGTCGTTAGCCTTTAGCCAGTTAGTCATTAGTCAAAAGTCAGAAGCCAAAAAAAATAAGCAATTGACACACATAAAGTAAAGACGAATGGTTAGTACTAAGATCAATAAAGATGGTATGCATCGCTTCCCTCTCCGCGAGGAGAGGCACCTAGGGTGAGACGGTAAGCTTAAGTCAATAGTCATCCGTCAAAAAATTAGCAATCAACGCAAATAAAGTAAAGACGAATGGTTAGTACTAAGATTAATAAAAATGGTTTGTTTGGCCTCCCTCTCCTCTCGGAGAGGGACCGAGGGTGAGGCCAAACATTCAAAATTCAACACTCAACACTCAACATAATTTAAAATCGTGGTTCCTTATAAAAACGGTACAATCAATCCATTCTTATTAAGCATTTCTTCCAGCTTGTTGTTAATTGCTGCCTGGCCGGTATCTCCATTTACTCCTTTAATTTTTATTGCGTGGGTGCCGTTATTAAAACTTTCTTACCAGGAAAATAAAATAAGGTTCTTTCTGTTTGCCATACTTACCATGTTCATTTGGAATGTAGGCACCACATGGTGGATATGGAACTCCACTGCAGCTGGTGCAATAGGTGCCATAATTGCCAACAGTTTTTTAATGACCCTACCACTGTGGGGATATCATATTATTAAAAGCCGTTTTGGTAATGCTGTTGGCCTCGTAAGCTTTATTGCTTTTTGGTTAACCTTCGAATACATTCATTTAAACTGGCAATTGAGCTGGCCATGGCTTACACTGGGTAATGTATTTGCTATGTATCCTAACTGGGTACAATGGTATGAATACACAGGTACAAGCGGGGGAAGTTTATGGGTGCTCCTTGTAAATGTGCTGGTGTTTGTTCTTGTTAAACAATTTATTCTTTCTCCACAAACTGGTATCAATAACAACCTTCCTTTAAACAAAAAGAAAGGTAAAGTCCGAATGATAGTCCTGGCATGTTTGCTTATCATACCTACTACTATTTCCTATTTTATATTGTCGAATTTAATACCTGACGATGTACTTATTAAAACTGCCGGTAACAATAATGTAGTTATTCTCCAGCCCAACATCGATCCATACAACGAGAAGTTTATTGCAGGCAATACAGATGCAATCATTCAAAAAATGATTACCCTTTCGGAGAGCCGGGTTGATAGCAACACCCGATTGGTAATTTGGCCGGAGACTGCTTTACCGGTAGCCGTTTGGCAGGACAAAGTTTTAGAAAATCTGTATTATCAACCTATTGCTCAATTTGTAAACAATCACCCAGGGCTAACCTTGTTAACGGGGATTGAAACCTTTAAAAATTATGGTCATGATAAAGCAACTATTACAGCAAGGTTTAATGAGAACGATGAAACTTACTACGATGGATTTAATGCTGCCTTAGCTATAAAAGCTGGTCAGCCATTACAGTTTTATAACAAAAGTAAATTGGTGCCCGGTGTTGAAACTTTGCCCGACTTTCTTTTATGGCTCGGTCCGATATTCGAAAAATTTGGTGGCACCGCAGGTGGTTATGGCAAGGATAAAGAATCGGCAGTTTTTAAGGTTGAAGAAAACCCTTATGTTGCTGCTCCTATAATTTGCTACGAGAGCATTTATGGCGAATACATTGCAAGCTATGTACGTAAAGGAGCCAACCTGCTAACCATTATAACCAACGATGGATGGTGGGGCAACACACCCGGCCACAAACAGCATTTAAACTATGCCCGCCTGCATGCAATTGAAACACGAAGGTGGATAGCCCGCAGTGCCAATACCGGCATATCTGCTGTTATAAATGATAAAGGTGCCTTATTACAAACCGAGCCATGGGACAAAGCAGCGGTAATAAAATACAATATTCCCATTTTGGAAGGGCATACTTTTTTTGTTGATTACGGTGACCTTATCTCTCCAATTGCTGTTATGCTAACTGTTCTATTATTTGCCTGGAATATGATTGCTTTACTTAAAAAGAAAAGGCAGGCAAAGCAGGCAACCAGTAAATAAACTTACATGGAAGAAACATTTCTTTATAAAGATTCAATTACGCATTATAGCAGGCATGGCAGCGGCCAAGCTGTTGTTTTGTTACATGGTTTTGGAGAAGACAGTAGCATATTCAACAACCAGGTTGAAGTTCTAAAAGATATTTGTGAAGTAATCGTTCCTGATTTGCCTGGCAGCGGTACATCTGATTTATTTGCAAAAGATGCTGGGTCAAACGTTACCCTGACCGACTATGCAGATTGGTTACACGTTTTATTACAACACTCAAAACTGCAAGAGGTAATTGTGTTGGGGCATAGTATGGGAGGTTACATAGCACTGGCTTATGCAGAAAAATACGGCAATAATCTTAAAGGTTTTGGCCTGTTACATTCCACTGCATTTGAAGACAGCGAAGAGAAAAAAGAAACCCGGCGTAAGGCGATAAAAATTATAGAGGCTTATGGCAGTTATAGTTTTTTAAAGAGCACCATTCCAAATTTGTTTGCAGCGGGTTTTAAACAACAACATCCCAATATTGTTAATGATCTTATTGAAAAAGGAAGCTCATTTTCCCCAATGGCATTGATGCAATATTACCAGATGATGATTGACCGCCCGGACAGAACCCATGTTTTAAAAGAGCTAACAATACCGGTTTTGTTTATCGTTGGCACCGAAGATGTAGCGGCACCTATGGATGACCTGATGAAACAGGTTCACTTACCTGCCATATCGTATGTACACATATTACAGGCTGTTGGACATATGGGCATGCTGGAGGCAACTACTGATTTCAATAAACACCTGCTGAATTTTATATCGGATAACGAAACCTAATTTACGGTAGTCTATCGGCAGCTTAACATTCGAAGTCGCTCATTAGACTACCGTAAATTTTTCCTTGCTAACGCCTACCGGCTAACGACTTTCGACTACCGGCTAACGACTACCGGCTATGACTGTCGGCTATTAACTAACTCATTTGTTAATTTACCTCTACATATAAGAGCGACGAATGAAGTTTCGTACATTCACTTTTATAGAAATTTTAGGCATAAACATTACTAAAACTGATGCTGTTGTTTTGTTTTTTGGGATAGCATGACTACTGTAGCAATGAAGAAATTCTTTACCCTGTTTACCTTTTTATTATGTGCATTGTATGTGCAGGCCGGGCATATTGCCGGCGGCGAATTATTTTATAAATTTCTTGGTGCCGGCTCAACTGCCAATACATTTAAATACGAGGTAACCTTACGACTGTTCAGGGAATGTAACCCACCACCCGGCCCAAATGGAACCCAAATTGCAGCTATGCCGGGCAATGTAATACTGGGCATTTATCAAAGTGGCTCTATCAACCTGACAACACAATTGGATGTAGCCCGGACCGACCTTCAATCTATTACCTTATCCAAACCCAGTCCGTGTATAGTTAATGCACCTCAGGTATGTTACCAGGTGGGCAGTTATACAACAACGGTTGAGTTAAATGCCTCCAATGTTGGTTATACTATTGCATTTCAAACATGCTGCCGCACTAATGGCACCATAAACATTTCGGGAAGTTCGGTAGGTGCAACTTACACTGGAGAAATCCCACCAACCACCGGTGCAAACGCCATAAATAACAGCAGCGCTGTTTTCTCACTAAAAGACACCACACTGGTTTGCAAAGACATTGATTTTAAGCTTGATTTTGGTGCCACTGACCCTGACCAGGATTCTTTGGTGTACTCATTTTGCGGAGCTTATGATGGAGGTACTGCAACCGATGCAGCCTTAAAACCTCCCTCCTCACCTCCCTATGGTACAGTTGGATATGTAAATGGTTCCGGCTCGCAACCACTGGGGGCAGGAGTTACTATTGATTCTAAAACCGGATTGATTTCAGGAACGGCACCAGGTGCGGGTTCGTATGTAATAAATGTTTGTGTAGCCGAATACAGGCAGGGCAAAATAGTGAGCATCCACCGAAAAGATTTTACGCTAAAGATTGGTGACTGTTCTTTAACCGAAGCCAAATTACCGCAGCCCGGTTATCCCACGGTTTGCAAAAGCAATGCTTATACATTTCAAAATCTTTCAACATCCTCCAACATTACCAGCTACTCATGGGAGTTTTTTGATCCATCATCAGGATCAAATAATACTTCAACCAACAGTACCCCCACCCATACTTATAGCGATACAGGAGTGTTTAAAGTAAAGCTGACTGTTACCAGTTCAACAGGTTGTAAAGATTCTTCTACCTCCCTGGTTTATGTGTATCCTGGCTTTACTGCAGATTTTACAGTGGCAGGCAGTTGCTTTTTAAACCCTTTCAATTTTGCTGACAGAAGTATTACCAAATATGGCTTTGTAAATTCATGGAAATGGAATTTTGGCGACCTTTCTTCTACTGCTGATACTTCAATTCTTAAAAACCCCAATTACAAGTATGCAGGACTTTCGCAAAACCAGGTACGTTTAATTGCGGGTAATAGCAAAGGTTGTTTGGATACTGTTATAAAAACAGTAACTGTTTTGGATGTGCCCTCGTTAAAACTTGGTTTTAAGGATACACTCATTTGCAGTATTGATACTTTACGTTTAGAGGCAGAGGGCACGGGAAGTTTTACCTGGACACCAGCATATAACATTATCAATCCTAATACAGCTACTCCATTGGTATATCCAAAAACCACCACCAGCTATACGGTAACATTAAATGAAAATGGATGTATTGCAAAAGATACGGTGCAGGTACAGGTACTTGATTTTATAACTGTCAATGCAGGCAACAACACTTCTATTTGCATTAACGATTCCATCTTACTGAACCCGGTATCGCAGGGGTTGCAATATCAATGGTCGCCTGTTGCGGGGTTAAATGATCCATCACTCCGTCGACCGGTGGCAAGCCCAACTTCAACAACAAAATATTATTTAACCGTTAACCTGGGCAAATGCCAGGCAAAGGATTCTATTATTATTACTGTGGCTCCTTATCCTTTTGCAAATGCTGGTAAGGATACCTCTATATGTTTTGGAAATTTTATTCAACTGGCAGGAAACATCACCGGCTCTTCCTTTAACTGGAGACCTGCAAATACCTTACGCCTTGCAAATACTTTATCGCCCATTGCCTCGCCGCCACAAACTACCAGTTATATTTTAGCAGCTTTTGATACCCTGGGATGCCCGAAACCTTACATAGACACAATATTGGTAAAAGTAATTCCTCCAGTAAAAGCTTTTGCAGGAAACGATACAGCAGTAGTAGCCAATCAACCGCTGCAATTGAATGCAACAGGTGGCACCGTGTATAGCTGGACAACTTCATTTGGCATGACCAATCCACTAATTGCAAACCCCATTGTTACGCTGGGTACAGAGGTAGGCAGCATTCGTTATGTTGTTTCTGTAGGTGTACCAGAAGGCTGTTTTGCCAGTGACGATATTAATGTGAAAGTATTTAAAACCGGTCCTGAAATATTTGTGCCTACCGCCTTTACACCAAATAACGATGGGAAAAATGATGTACTGAAACCAATAGCCGTTGGCATGAAACAGGTTAACTTCTTTCGTATCTATAACAGGTGGGGCCAGATGGTTTATAGCACCAGCCAGTTAGGCCAGGGTTGGAACGGTTCTTTTGGTGGTGTGGACCAGGCTAGCGGAACTTATGTATTTTCGGTTGAAGCAACCGATTATCTTAATAGAACAATTTTAAAGAAAGGAACAGTGGTGTTGTTGAGGTAGCGGGGAGGGGGTGAGAGTAGTAAGTAGATAGTAGTTAGTCGATAGATGTTAGTAGGAAGAAGTCAGAAGTTTGAAAGGAGGAAATTAGTAGATCGGTGGTACTAAGAGCCGTCATCCTGAACTCGTTTCAGGATCTCCTGGAAGCTTATATATTGACAAACTGCGAAATGCAATTTCTCTCACCTTACTTTTGCCTTTTTCATTCTTCATTTTTCACTTTTTAAAACTTCATGGAAAAAATCATAGTTATAACCGGTGCCACCTCAGGTTTTGGAAAAGCAATTGCAGAAAAGTTTGCAGCAAATAAATGGAATTGTATCATCACCGGCCGGCGGGCCGACCTGTTGCATGCGTTTGCAGATGAGTTGAGAAATACCTACCAGGTAAGGGTTCTCAGCCTTGTGTTTGATGTCCAAAAACGAACTGAAGTCTTTCAGCATTTAACCAACCTTCCTGAAGAATGGCAACAAATTGACTTGTTAGTAAATAATGCCGGCCTTGCACTTGGACGAGATTTTATTGACGAAGGAAATGTGGATGATTGGGAAACAATGATAGATACCAATGTAAAGGGATTGCTCTATGTATCCAAAGCCATCTTACCCTACATGACCAAAAGAAACCAGGGTCATATCATTAACATGGGATCTATAGCCGGTAAAGAAGTGTACGATAAAGGCAATGTGTATTGCGCCAGCAAATTTGCCGTAGATGCTATCAGCAAATCAATGCGAATAGACTTGTTACAGCATAAGATAAAAGTAACCGCTATCCATCCCGGCGCAGCCGATACTGAATTTGCAATCGTTCGTTTTAAGGGTGATGATAAAAAAGCAAGGCAAACCTACAAAGGATATACACCTTTATATGCTGAGGATATTGCCGACATCGCCTGGTATTGTGCCACGTTACCGCCGCATGTTTGCATTAACGATTTGGTGGTTACCTGCACGGCACAAGGCAGTACCATGCATTTTTATAAAGAATAAAATTTTAAAAACTTTAGGAGTAGTTTGGTAGCCCTGACCGCCTTTACTTTTAACATTGCAAACAATTACATTTAAATACTTGTTCCACTTTATTCCCTTCAACTTTAATAAAATTATCAATTATGAAAAAGATGTTTTTACCGGTGCTTGTTGCCACCATGTTATTAAACGTATTTAGTTGCAGTGCCCAGGGCGATAAATCAAAACGTCCCAGTCCGCCGGCAAAATTTTCTGAAACACTAAATAGCGGGGTAACAGTAACTATAGATTATAGCCAGCCTGCGGTTAAGGGCAGAACCATAGGTAAAGAACTTGCCCCTTACGGAAAAGTTTGGCGTACCGGTGCAAATGAAGCTACCGTGTTTGAAATTAGTAAAGATGCCATGGTTGGTGGAAAGAAATTAGCTGCCGGAAAATATGGTTTTTATACCATCCCCGGCACAAACGAGTGGACCATTATTTTTAATAAAACCTGGAACCAGTGGGGAACCAATTATACCGAGAGTGATGATGCACTTCGTATAAAAGCTACTCCAACAAAAGCAAAAGCTTTTACTGAAAAAATGACTTTCAACATCAATAAAAATGGTACAGTAGCCATGATGTGGGGCAACACAGAAGTAAGTTTTATGGTAAAGTAATCTTAGAAAACTTCCAATAAAATAGCCCTTCAAAAAATATGGAGGGCTATTTTTATTGAAGGAATTTTAAATAATATGGTAACTCACTATTCACCACTTACTACTCCCCACTCACTACTACCGGCTACAAGCTACCGGCTAAAGACTAGCGGCTAACTCGCAGCATCTTTATGCACCGATCCATTGCTCTAAAATTATGGTAAGCACCCTTCCATATCTGTCCCTTCAATGCTGTCTTTCTATTTGGAGATTTATCCAAACCTGCATCGTACCAGTCACCATGCTCATGATCGATTAAGTAAGTTGTAATGTAGTTCCACTGCTTTAAAAACCTGCCATAGTAATCCAGGGAATCGGTAGGGTATAATGTAGACATGAGCAGTAACGAATTCATACCCTCAGCCTGTGCCCACCAGTTTTTACTCTCCGCAATAATTGAGATCTGTGGGTTGTGGTTAAAATAATAACCTTCATCATAAAACCCGCCAACGGTATCATCCCATCCATATTTTATAGCCTGGTCAACCATCAGCTTAGCCAGGCGCAATGTTTTACTTTTATCTTTTATCCCCAGTTCATGCGATGCCTCCAGCATCAGGAATGCAGTTTCAATATCATGACCAAAAGAAACATGATCCAAATGTTTGTGCGTAAGTATAACCATTTGCGAAGAATCTTTGAAACTTACGGGCTTCCAATCTGGGGTAAAAAACAGGACCAGGTTTCCTTTTTTGTTAGTGATCTTATCCCTTACCAGGAATAACATTTCTGCTAAACGCTCTTTTACCAATGGGTCGGGCCATACACCATACAGTTCGGTTAAAGCTTCCAGCAAATGAATGGAAGAGTTTTGATCTTTATAACCGAGGTCAGATGTTGAAGCAACCGATGCATCGCGAATTACAGGGGTACCGTTGCGTTGCATGTGCTGGTAATAACCTTTGTATACAGGGTCGTGGCTATGTGCTTCCAGCCAGTAAAATGCTTTCTTAACAAAGCTTAATGCAGCCCTATCTTTTGATGCCTTGTAATAAGCAGCTAATGCATAAATAGCAAAGGCATTACCATAGGCGTCCTTCGGTGCTTTTGGATTGCTTTTATTATTCCCCCGCCGGTCAACAAGGTTATAAAATCCGCCATAGGTACTATCCCACATTACCTTTTTTAAAAACTCAAATCCATGCCGGGCACTTTTTAAGTAGTAAGTATTGTTCGGATATAATTCAGCCGCTTTTGCATTCGTCCATGTGTGACGTGCCTGTGTAACAATAAATTTATCCTGGTCTGCTGCCGGCTTAAAGTCATAAGTAAACGTGCTGAGAAAACCTCCATATAAACTGTCAACACTTGCGGGATACCATACATTCAGCAATTCTTCGTTCATCGATTGCTCTAATGCATTCGCCAGTTGAAGTCGTGCTGCTTTGGTAGCGGGTGTTTTATTTTTTTGAGCCGTTACGTAAAGGCAATTAATGCATAGAAGCAGCACATAGGTAAGCTTATAAACTTTCATGGCAGGTAATCGATTTAGTCTTTCAAGTTATCTTCAAAATTTTGATTAGTTCCTATTTTGATTGTTATAAAACAAGGTTAGTAATAATGCTGATCATAGATTTAGATTTATTCTTCGTTTGAAACCTTAG
>JBBQVY010000173.1:0-10851 GCA_038211085.1 Chitinophagales bacterium
CCTGTATTTTTATTTCTGGCAAGTGATGAAAGCAGTTTTATGACAGGGCAAATTATTATTGCTGACGGAGGACAATTGGCTGGCCAAAAAGCCGGGAACAAGCTTTTAAATAAGATGAACCTATAAGTGTTTAATAGAAGGATTATGGATTAACCGGAGATGTCGTTTTTGTAATTGAAAGGACTGTAGTGATTTAAAATTTTTGTTTTCAAATTCTGCTGTTAAGAATAATAACGATTGTTGAATTAAAACCAACGTAGCCTTTTATGGTAATGTCAATGAATATTGGAGTGGAAAGCCAGGTGCCTAAGTATCTCCAGGTCGTTAATGCAGTTACTGATGCTATACGTCGCGGTAGCCTTAAAAAAGGACAAAAGATTTTATCAATTAATGAACTCAGTGAAGAATATTTTGTGTCAAGGGTAACTGTAGAAAGAGCGTATAATGTTTTACGAGAAAAAGGAACGATTATACCAATTAAAGGCAAAGGTTATTATATACATGATGTTAACATTGATGTTCCTGTAAAAGTTTTGTTGTTGTTTAATAAGATCAGTAGTTACAAACAACAGATATATCAGTCTTTTATTAAAAGGTTAGGGACTAATGCAGTTGTTGATCTTAAAATACATCACTTCAATGTTAAGATTTTAAGGACCCTTGTAGAGAATAATTTAAATGATTACAATTATTTTGTAATCATGCCCTACTTCTATGATAATCCCCAGGAGGCACTGTCTATACTAAAAACTATTCCACCAGAAAAGCTGGTATTACTTGATAAAAGAATCCCTTACACCAACCTAAACTGTGCAGCAGTTTACCAGGATTTTGAAAATGATATTATTGATGCTTTAGACGAAGGGCTTGATCTTCTTCGTAAGTATTCTAAATTTTATCTTGTTAATCCAACCATCGTACCATACCCGCCGGAAATTGTTTGCGGATTTAAAAAGTTCTGTATGCAGAACTCCTTTAAAAGCCAGGTAATACCAGCGATTACGATGGATACGCCTGTTAATAAAGGAGATGTTTTTATAGTAATAGAGGAAACGGATTTAGCAAACATTATTAAACTTTGCCTTTTAAACGCATTAGAGCCAGGGAAAGATGTGGGTATAATTTCTTATAATGAAACGCCTTTAAAAGAAGTGTTATTAAACGGCATAACCGTGCTCTCAACAGACCATGTAAAGATGGGCGAAACAGCGGCGGATCTTATCATCAATAACAGTAGGGAGAATTTTAAAAACCCTTTTGTTTTGATAAAAAGAGGATCTCTTTAGCTATTAACAATAAGAGATACTGTAACATTTCTGATAAAATTATTAATTTATAAAGTGCGTAGGTATTGTCGTGTTAAGTCTAGCGTCTTATAAATATCATCTTCTGTGTGGGAGTAACTTACAGAATTTTGTTTACAGGCTATCGGTATTTGGTAGATCCCTTTTTCGATCAGGGCTTTCCTGTACTGTAGGTCAAAGTCAAAATCATGATTTTGTAAAATATCGTGTACATCACCCGGTGCCTCCTTGCAAAAATAAATGCAGGAAGCTGAAGCATTCCGGCTAACTACTGCTGGGATACCCTTTTCGTTAAACAGTGCTTCCAGTCCATCATACCATAAATTACTAACCAATGAAATGTGGTCGTAAACTTCGGGATTCTGTAAAATTTTCAGGGTTGCCAAGGCAGCAGCAGTGTTTATAGGATGAGCATTATAAGTTCCCGCGATCAACACTTTTTTTTCAGGATCTTTCGCATCAAACAAGCTCATAATTTCCTTTTTACCACCAATTACTCCTAATGGATACCCGTTTGCAATAGCCTTTCCAAACACAGATAAATGAGGGGTAACCCCGGCAACACTTTGGTACCCACCCAATGCAGAACGAAAACCAGTTTTCACTTCATCAAAAATGCATACAGCATTATAGTGTTCGCACAGATCTACTAGTCCCTGCAAATATCCCGGTTTTGGTAACACTACGCCAACATTTTGCAACACAGGCTCGGTGAGCACACAAGCGATAGAATACTTCTGCAGTAAGTACTCAACCGATTCAAGATCATTAAAATTGACACTGTGTACTTTTTGCTTTACGTCTTCGGGTATGCCTGCAGAAGATGACAAGAAAGGATATTCGCCGCGAGCCTTGCGAGGACCTATTTGTTCCAGAGAGGGCAAGACAACCCTTGCTACATCATTATGCCACCCGTTATAACCACCCACCATTAGTATAATGTGTTCTTTACCGGTGTAGGCACGGCTTAACCTGATGGCAAGGGCTGTTGCTTCACTTCCGGTATTTGTAATCTGTATTAACTGCAGCGAGGGAATAAGATTGCACAATAGCTTTGCCAGGCAAATTTCAAGTTCATTTGTACCACTTCCCGTTAACGATATTTGGTTATTGATTACCTCTATAACGGCATTGTTGACAGCCTCGTAGTTGTGACCCAGAAGATGGGGTGCAAAAGCAGCATGGTAATCAATATATTCCTTTCCATTTATATCATAGATTTTGCTTCCTTTTCCTTCCCTGAAAATAATTACAGGTTCTACCTTTCTGTTTAGAGAAACTACTCCGCCTGCAATGTACTTGTTTGCTTCATTTGAAATATCCTCAAAGGTCATCTGACTTTCGTTAGTTATCATTAGTATGATTTTATGGCTCTTATCATGGTTACTCTGTGTTACACTTCACGTTTATTCAAATAAAGTCATCGACAAATCTTTTAAGTGAATTCTGTACAAATTTGATAATAGAACAGGGGGTAAAAAAAGCGAGTGAGTTTTTCTTGAGCCGGGCTGAGTTACTACTATAAAGCCGTCGTTGCTGCCTGCCCCGTCAACCTTGCGAGGGTCGCACTCTTGTACTTTTTTTTATTTATTCAGCTACTCCAAAACCCTACATCCCTTGTAAGTATATCGAACGAAATGTAGAAATTTTATTCGTTCTGAGTATCCTGCAATGTCATTGGATGTTGGTGCACTATAAAAGAAAGATGGGTCTCCAACCATTCTTTCGACTTCCTCTTTGTTTTATTACTGCAAGCGGCTCATGGTAGCAAAAAAGGTATAACCTTAAAACTTTTTTGTTTGAGGTTTCAGTTATTTATAAACCGTTATCGTATTTCCTTGTAGGTGGGTAATATGCAGCAGTCCGCCTTTTTTTAAAGGCTCCCATTTCCACCCCTCTGCTGCTAAATCAACTACTTCGTTTATCAACCTTTTGTTGAGCATTATTTTAGAAGGCTTTCCGGTTAGCCTTATTTTTTCTGTTGCTATTTGATCAAAGGTTTTATAAAAAATTAGTGTGCTACTTATGTCTTCCTTTTTCACATCCTCCACCAACTTTTTATTAAAGTTCGGATGATAATCGGCCTGTGTAATAATGGACGTAGAATGCAAAATGTGGTTTTGATTAGATGGAGCTAGTTCGGGTGCTGCGGCCATAGCATTCAGATAATGACGAACGTAATCTCCATAGCCATCCGTCAGCCAAACTTCGTCTCTTGGGTAACAGTTTTTGCCGTCATTATTTACCATATACGTAGCCCAGTTTAACTGCTGAACAGCGAGTTCTTTGTTTGTATTATCACCGCTGTAGAATGCATATAATAATTCTGCTGCAGCTTGCCTTGATGTATGACTGTTGCCGGGAGTCGTATAAGCTGTTTGCTCGTTTACAACCTTTAATCCACCATATTTCTGCCATTGGTTATTACCGAGCTTCTGGTAAACCCAATCAAGAATATTTCTTACATCTTTCTTCCAGGCAGGAAAAAGGTTTTGGTTTTCTAATATAAAGCGTGCAAAGGTTACTGCGTTTATTTGTGTGTCAGACCAGCCGGGAATGTCTTCAAAAAAAGGTCCCCACTTGTTATTCTGCATCGGATACTTCTTCATCCAACTCAACATTTTATTTGAAGCAATTTGATATGCTGCTACGTCTCCCTGCTTCATTTTTATTAGTTCCATCCAAAGTTGAATGGTGCCTGCAAAATTTGTTGTGTAAACAGACCGGCCATCTGCTTTACCGTTGCCACTATTACTCTTTAAGATTCCTGCGGCTCCTGTATAAGCATTCACTTTAAAGGGGAGAGGCGATTCCAACTCATTTCCTTCGTGAGTAAAAAGAGCCAATGTATTTGCAATTTGAATGGCGTTGTGTAGATAGTTCTCATTGCCGCTAATCTTATAAAGTTTTACCAGTTCGTAGCCAAAGCTTCCTGCTTTATCGGGTTGCGTATAATCTTTTCCTAATACCATATCACCATCGTAAACTCCTGAATAAACCATCGTATTGTAAGGGAAAGGAATGTTTGGCCACGTTGCATTGGTTGGAGACAGGGAATGAGTAAGGTAATAATCTGCTATGAATTTCATGTTTTCCTTAACCCTTTCGTTGCCGCTATACTGATACAACATTTGCCACGATGATAAAGCCATAGCGAACTGGTCTCCTCCTATTCCACGAGGATCATTTTCCGGTCTCCACACCTGGTGATTCATATAATAGGGTAAGCCGTTCATGTCCCTTCTCATTGTATCCCAAAAATGCCAGGTAGCATTAATTACAAAATCATAAGCAACCCCCGGCTCATCGTTGTACCACGAAACAATACTTCCCTGCCTATCGGTTTTTACAGGATGAAAACTCAGGAAGCCTTCCCTGGTACTGTCGTAATAAGGAGTTTGACACCATGATGTGTGACAGGATAGAAGAAGGACTAGTAAGAATATTTTATGCATGTTTTGCAGGATTGAAGCGATAAAAGAAGTTCAATTATGGTTTGCGGTACAAGTGAGTTCCGAAATGTCGGAATTAAAATAATACAATAATGCTGATTAAACATCCTGAGCTTGCAACCAAAATAAGTATTAACAGCACCTAAAAATATTGGTCAGGAAATCCTGTATTGAAAACAGTTTTTACAATATAATTCGTATCGCTTTTATAATGGCATTTATCAATATCTCAGAGGTAAACCTAAAACATAATAGCATTTCTCCATCCTGTCGTGTCCTTATCTTCAGCCGATCTTATATTGTTACAAGCTATACTCTGCTAAACAATTTACTAACCAGGTGATGTCTACTATAAAAAGAAAGATCGATATTAACATAAGAACCTTTCTAAAATAACTAATGAACAGTTTTAAAAAAACAGAGAGGTTGTTAATGACACTTCTGTAGTTAAAAAGACTTTACATTCAAAATAATATTGATAGTAAGGACACAACAGGTCAGTTTGTACTTTTCGATTGTTTAAATTTATGCGTTGATATTTATTGCTCCCTATTATTCTCAAAAGAAATAGCAAAAGCCAAATGAAAAGCAAGCCTGGTTCGCTCAGCCCGAGAAGGAACTTTATTAAAAACACTTCATTAGCTGCCACCGGATTTTTTATAGTGCCACGCAATGTATTGGGAAGAGGATTTATTGCGCCAAGCGATAAACTAAATATAGCCGGAATAGGTGCAGGTGGAAAAGGCGAAGATGACCTGAGAGAATTTTCAAAAAGTGCCAATGCAAATATTGTTGCCCTTTGTGATGTAGACGACAGGCAGGCGATGAAGTCAAGAGAACGTTTTCCCAAAGCAAGGTATTATAAAGACTATAGGGAAATGCTCGAAAAAGAAGGTAAAAACATTGATGCCGTATCCGTTTCTACTCCCGACCATACACACGCTGTAGCTGCATTAGCGGCCATGCAATTGGGCAAACATGTGTATGTGCAAAAGCCATTAACCCATGACATTTATGAGGCACGGATGCTGACCCAGGCTGCAAAAAAGTATAGAGTAGTAACACAAATGGGCAACCAGGGTGCATCGGGAGATGGCGTGAGAAGAATGCGGGAATGGTATAATGCAGGTGTGATTGGAGATGCAACGGAAATCTATTGCTGGACCAACAGGCCTATCTGGCCCCAGGGTTTCGGTAAGCCGATCGGGCAAGATGAGATTCCTAAAGAGCTCGACTGGAAGCTGTGGTTGGGTCCAAATGAATTTGAAGAATATCATAAAGAGTTCGTGCCTTTTAACTGGCGCGGCTATACATCTTTTGGTACCGGTGCCTTAGGCGATATGGGCTGTCATATTATTGATCCCGCATTTAAAACGGTCGGCCTTGGTTATGCTTCAGAAGTTGAGTGCAGTATCGTTACGCTGTGGGAGCAAATGGGGAAAGCTTCTTATCACCCGGACAGTTTTCCTGCGGCCTCAACTTTGAAACTCCGCTTTCCAATGGGCAATGGTAAAAAAGACGTCATGCTACATTGGATGGATGGTGGTATTAGGCCTGACAGGCCTGAAGAATTAGCGCCTGATGAACCGATGGGCGACTGGGGCGGCGGGGCCGTTATTGTTGGCACCAAAGGAAAAATGATGTGCAGCACCTATGGCAATGATCCGAAACTCTTACCTACAAAACGGACAGCAGAAGACAAGACGCCTCAAACCATTGCAAGGGTTCCTGAAGGGCATTATGTGCAATGGATAAATGCCTGCATGGCCGGCTATGGTACAAAAGAACTAAGCTCTTCTTTCGATTATGCAGGTCCGCTTACTGAGACAATACTGATGGGTAACCTGGCACTTCAGGCATGGAACGTAAAGGATGCAAAAGGTGGTTTTCCGGGAAGAAAAAAACTGCTTTGGGATGCAAAAGAAATGAAGATCACAAACTTTGATGAGGCAAACCAGTTTGTAAAACGTGATTATAAGAATGGATATAAGTTAAGCATGTAAAAGTTTTTGGATACCAGCTTGTTCTTTCATAGCATCTTCGTTGCTGCATGACACGTCAAACTTGCGGGGTCGCACACTTCAAGGGTATTGCAAAATGGAACCTGTAACGTAATACAGGTGAAATTCTCATTACTCTACCTTTAGTCAATGCTTCGTACATTAATAAAACACTTAATAAAAAATTACAATGCTCAAGACCAAATTTCTACCAGTTAAAATGTTTTTATTTTTTTCTATGCTCATTTCACTAAATAATTCCGTCAAGGCTCAGGAGTCTACTCCCACAATGAAACCGGAGATGACAGAATTTTATGAACCGGTGCCGGGAATAGTTACCCCCGGAAAAGCAACAAGTAATGCATTTATAACGGCCCCCTCCGATGCAATTGTTTTATTTGATGGCACTGACCTTTCCAAATGGAAAAATAAAGATGGTGCCCCAGCTCAATGGGAAGTAAAAAATGGAGCTTTCACTGTAAAGAAAGGAACCGGAGATATTAGCACTAAGCAAGACTTTAATGACTTTCAACTTCATATTGAATGGTTAATCCCTTCTAATATTACAGGTTCGGGGCAGGCACGAGGAAACAGTGGTATTTTTCTACAGGGCGTTTATGAATTGCAGGTGCTGGATAACTACAACAACAAAACCTATGTAAACGGGCAAGCCGGAAGTATTTACAAGCAAACTGCTCCGCTTAAAAATGCGATGCGTCCTCCCGGCGATTGGAACGTTTACGATGTCATCTATAGTGCCCCTCGTTTTAAGGAAGACAGTTCATTGTTTTCACCAGCAAGGGTTACAGTAATCCACAACGGAGTTGTTGTTCAAAACAATACTGCCATCACGGGTAACACTCCATATATAGGTTTGCCAAAATATCATTATCATGGTAAGGGGCCTATCAAATTGCAAGACCATGGAGATCCGAGCCAACCAATAAGCTATCGTAATATCTGGATTAGGGAGTTATAGTCTTTTCAGCAGAATAAGGTTAGAAACTGATTGAACTAACTGATGAATTTAAGAGCAATTTTAAAGGCGCCAATCCAATGAAAGCATCAAAGATAGTTTTGATGGCCTGATAAATCCGGGAGATCAATATATACACCCTTTCATTAGTTTTCTCTTATGCTTAGATTATAATTTCTGGATGTATTAATATCGTTTTATGCACGCTTTAATGCAGATGCCCAGTCCTACTTTTCGGTGCCTGACGTAACAGATACTTTACAGTTTAAAAAGGGCGTTGCACGCACAGCGTGGCTGCTTTCATCTTCTTCAGGCGCCCATCCAAAGTCCGTAAAAATTTTGGTTTACGGACAGTCTATCAGTGAGCAGAGTTGGTGGAAAGATGTGAGAGACTTTGTAAAAGAAAGATTTCCTCTTGCAAATATCACTTTCGCTAATAAAGCAATTGGCGGCTTCAGTACAGAACGGCTAAAGCTGATGGTGGAAAATGATGTGGTCTCATTGTATCCTGACCTCATCCTTTTTCATGATTATGGAAACGAAGCAGATTATGAAAAGATCATTCAAATTATCCGACGCAAAACAACAGCAGAGATAGCGGTCCAAACAGATCATATGGGAGTGCAGAGCCAGGAGTGGCACGATAAACATTGCGATGTTTGGTTACCAGAAATCTGCAATAAATACGGTTTGGCTTTGATAGATGTTCGCAGCGTATGGAAGATCTATTTAAAAGAAAATTCCCTTGAGATAAAAGACCTGCTTGTGGATGGAGTGCATTTAAATGCGCATGGTAATTACCTCATGGCTTCCATCATAAAAAAATATTTTTCCTCACTAAACAATGCACCTGCTATCGACAAATATGTGAAAGAATTGGTGGCAGGAAAGGATTTTACCGTTAAAGGAAACAAGATAAAAATACCTGTAAACGGAAACAGGGTAGACCTGGTATGGAAGACGAACGTGGGTAGTAAACTAATCGCTGTTAACATAGACGGGAAGAAACCCTCAGATTTTAATACCTGTTATTACTATACAAGACCTGCGTTTGATAGTACATTTTTTTTAAGAAAGATTGGCCAGGCGCTGGGGATGAAGCTTACAGATAAAGCCAAAGAGGAAGAGTGGGCGATGACGATTACAGCAACGGATAGTGTAAAGCAACAAATGGCGTTTTCGTTGCGAGGTTCCTTAACAGGTGAAGATGGTACCGGCACCAGTGAAAGAACTTTTACATCTAACTCAGGTAAGATTATTATTGATTCTACACAGTGGTTCAGGGCAAAAGAGTTTGCGAGGTATCCGTGGGTAAAGCCCGGCGATGTATTAAAATGGAAAGTAAAGTTTATGTGTAAGGATGAAGTTGCGCCGGTTGCATCTGCTGTAACAACTGTTGTGCAGGGTGTTGAAAACGGCCGGCACAGGTTGAAGTTAAGCGGAAAAGGTTTAAAGGATTTACAAGTTATACGAGTGTATGAGCCGGCGTTGAAGTAAGTTGTGATGGTTGGGCAGCTTTAACGTTGTGCCCGCATAAATTGGCAGCCCACAGGAGCAAGACTGAATCAAATTGAAATTTGTAATAATGTGCCAGACGGTAATGAATAAATCTTAATAATATAAAATGAAAATTAAGCTGGAGTTGAAACACAGGATAATGTTTGGATTGGCATTGAGCTTATGCTTTGTCTTATTATCAATGCGAAACGGCAGCTCTTTTAAAACACGCATCACCATCAAACCTGACCAGGGCGAATTGATTACTGCTATTATCCAGAAGGCTATTGATTCCTGCGCTTCTACTGGTGGGGGAGAAGTAATCCTCCCGTCAGGAAATTTTTTATGCGGAGGAATAGAATTAAAAACTAATGTGACGTTGAAATTGGACAAAGGCGCTCTTCTGCAGGGAAGCGATAAATACGCTGATTATAAAAACGATGCATTTATCTACGGCAAGGATCTTTCGAACATTGGCATTGAGGGTGAAGGAATAATTGATGGGGTAGATTGTTATAATCCCAAAGGCGAAGAAGGCTTTAGGGGGCCGCATTGTATTCGGCTTATCAATTGTAAAAACATCACCCTCACCAATTTTACTATTAAAAACTCAGCAAACTGGGCTATTAACTGCCGGTATTCTTCTTACGGCACTGTAGAAAATGTAACCATACTCGGAGGGCATGATGGGCTTCACACCAGGTTTTGCAACAATTTTACCGTTACGGGATGTGATTTTCGCACAGGTGATGATGCATTTGCGGGAAACGACAATCGTGATTTTGTAATTTCTGATTGCAAAATCAATACATCATGTAATGGCTTCCGTATGGGATGCTTAAATTTTACAGTACAGCGATGCAAGATGTGGGGCCCCGGTGAGTACATTCATAAAATTCAGAAACGTAGTAATATGCTTTCTGCCTTTGTTCATTTTTCACCAAAAGATGAGCGTTCATCATTGAAAAGTGGAAATTGGTTAATCAAGGATATCGAAATTGAAAATGTAGATCACGTTTACAACTATAATTTTGAGAAGGGATTGTGGCAAACAGGCCAGCCTGTTACAAACATTAAGTTCGAAAAAATAAAAGCAAAAGGCATCCTGAGCGCATTCAACATCATTGGAGATGAGAAACTTAATTTTAATTTGAATGTTCAAAATTCCATATTTTCTTTTCGCGAAGGAGCTGTTAATTCAAGTGCTTTTGAGGGAGCAAAAATCTTATCACCTGCTTTATTCAATGTTTATAATTTTGACCAGGTAACAATACAAAAGGTCATCCTGGAAAAGAAAGACGCCCAGCCTTTAGTAAACTTTATTTCAGGCAATGCATTAACTCTTGACGGGGTTTCTTTTATTACAGCAAGTAGTTCGATTCCATACAAGCTTGAAAAGATCGGCGAATTAAAAAAGGAAAAACTAAAACTGAATAAAAAATTGATGTAAATTTTATAGACGATATACTTATTATGAAAACACGATATGCTACCACAAGCGTATTAAACATTAAAAGTCTAATTCCTTAAACTAGTCTTATCAATTTAAATTACTACCAAACCCAAATGCACTTAATAAAATTTATATTTCTTCTTTTAACCCCCAACAAAAAAAGTAAATA
>JBBQVY010000174.1:0-10566 GCA_038211085.1 Chitinophagales bacterium
TGTAAATCCAAATCATTCCGAAATCCTTTACACCATCTTGGGGGCATCCCTCCGGAGTGCAAAACCTTTAATTCGTTCTTGATCTACATAGCGGTTGCGCCTCTGGCGCAGGTTGCGGGAGACAACCACTTTGGTAGGTAAATTTCGTTTGCAACGTTGTCTAATGTTTACAATATTCCTCCTATCAAGGTTGGCATACTTTTGCGCCAGCGGCGCAACCTCTCTGTAGCAAAAACATTATTCTTAGTTTTTTGCACCAGCGGTGCAACCCATATTCATACATGTATATCCAAATCATTCCGAAATCCTTTACACCATGTTGGGGGCACCCCTCCGGGGTGCAAAACCTTTAATTCGTTCTTGATCTACAGAGAGGTTGCGCCTCTGGCGCAGGTTTAGGGAGGTAACCACTATGGTATTTTTAAGCTAATCTACAGAGCGGTTGCGCAAGCTGCGCAAGCATAATTATTGACTTGTAAAAGCTCCCTATTTTCTCATAGTTCTCACACCAATCTATACCAATGATGCTTCCTGGTTGTTAGCACAGCAAATGTTAAAGAAGCATTAAATGCGCTGCATAAACATTGGTTTGCGATAAGGCATAGTTAAAATAAATAGCAGCAAATCAACGCTTAAATTTACTTTCGCCGGGTGTTGACAGTAGGCAGTACATCTACTTTGTTATATTGGATTATTTCTTACAACTTTGCACGCATTACCTCACATATAAGGAACTACACTATAAATGGGATTATTTAATTGGTTTACACAAGAGATAGCTATGGATTTGGGCACGGCTAACACCCTGATCATCCATAACGAGGAAGTGGTAGTAAATGAACCTTCAATTGTAGCATTAGATCGCAATAATTTAAAGACAGTTTTAGCTGTAGGCAAAAGGGCATTAATGATGCACGAAAAAACCCATGAAAGCATTAGAACCATACGTCCACTGAAAGATGGTGTGATAGCCGACTTTAACGCCGCAGAATTAATGATCAGGGAGATGATCAAAATGATCTACCCCAAAAAGCCGCTTTTTCCTCCAAGCTGGCGCATGATGATCTGCATTCCATCGAGCATTACCGAAGTAGAAAAACGTGCTGTACGCGACAGTGCCGAACAGGCAGGTGCTAAAGAAGTGTACCTGTTGCATGAGCCCATGGCCGCCGCCCTTGGTATTGGCATTGATGTGGAAGAGCCGGTTGGTAACATGATCATTGATATTGGAGGTGGTACTACCGGTATTACAGTTATTGCGCTTGCCGGTATTGTGTGCGACCAAAGTATTCGGATTGCCGGTGATGAATTTACGGCCGACATTATGGAGGCACTAAGACGCTACCATAGTTTATTAATTGGCGAAAGAACTGCTGAGCAGATCAAGATACAAATTGGTGCTGCCATGAAAGACCTTGACAATCCGCCGGATGATATACCAGTTAATGGACGTGACCTTGTTACAGGTATACCCAAACAAATTATTGTTAGTTACCAGGAAGTTGCTGAAGCACTAGACAAAAGCATTTTTAAAATTGAAGAAGCTATACTTAAAGCTTTGGAAACTACACCTCCAGAACTTGCATCGGATATTTACCGACGTGGTTTGTACTTAACAGGTGGTGGTGCCCTGCTGCGTGGTTTGGATAAAAGGCTTAGTCAAAAAATAAAACTACCGGTGCATGTGGCCGACGATCCTTTAAAGAGCGTGGTAAGAGGTACCGGTATCGCTTTAAAAAACTATCAGCGTTTTCCATTTATTATGAGGTAGCAGCCCACCGAACCGCTGCGATAGAGGAATTATAATTGATCTTCTGATGGTATTTTTTATTACAAGCACCAAGTTATCTCCCGAGATTTTGAGCTCTCAGCTTTTTCATTTTCAACACGATGACTTTTTATTGAATGCCACTTTGCGGGGCAGGGGGGGTGTTCAATGAAAAATATATTTGTCTTTATCAGAAGGTATTTCAACTTCCTGTTTTTTGTAGTGTTGCAAATTTCTTCTTTAATTCTGCTTGTTAAATACAACGAGTCTCACCAGGCTGCATACTCCAACATAGCCAATGAAATGATTGGCCGCATTAATTTGCAATACAACGGGGTACAATCATTTTTCCAGTTAAAAGAAACCAATCGCCAGCTTGCTGCAGAAAATGCCCGGTTGCGCAATAGTATCACCGACAATTTTGAAGGAGCCGATACCAATCGCGTGGCTGTTTTAGATAGTTTGATTAGAGATACTTTAGGCAGGCAGCGTAAGTATTTATGGCTTCCTGCCAAGGTGGTGAATAATACCACAGCCTCTCAAACAAACTATTTAACCTTACACCGTGGGGCAAAGCAAGGCGTTCAAAAAGATATGGCGGTAATTGGTCCTGCCGGTGTGGTAGGGGTTGTAATTGATGTAAGCGATAATTACAGCAGGGTCATGAGTTTGCTTCACCGCAACAGTAAGGTAAGTTCTATGCTAAAAAAGGGCAACATCACGGGTAGTGTTGAGTGGGATGGAAAGGATCCCCGGTTTTTAACCTTACGAAATATTCCGCGAAGCATAAAAGTAGCTAAGGGAGATACGGTGTTGACGAGTACTTACTCGGCCAATTTTCCCTCCCACATAATGGTTGGCACTATCGATGGAATAGCAGCCGATCCCAGCAGTAATTCGTACACCCTCAAATTAAGAGCATCTACCAATTTTTACAGTTTACAATATGTAAATGTGGTAAACAATGTTCAATGGGATGAGCAACGCAGGTTGGAGGCTGTGCCTGAAAAAAATCCATAATGAGCCAGTTGGTAAAAAATATTATCCGCTTTATCTGCTTCATTCTTATGCAGGTGTATGTGCTAAACCAGGTGCCACCATTACACCAGTTTGTAACGCCCTACCTGTATTTTCTCTTCATTTTATGGTTGCCATTTTCAACATCAAGATTTGCTTTGCTGCTAATATCTTTTGTGTTTGGGCTAACGCTTGATTATTTTTCCAATACGCCGGGTTTACATGCGGCTCCCTGTGTTTTGATAGCTTACCTGCGACCTTTCCTCATCAACCTTTTAATATCGCAGGAGGGTGCCGAACTTAACTATGCTGAGCCTTCTATTAAAAGCCTGGGTTGGGCCCCGTACAGCCTGTACATTTTTGTGTTTACTTTCATCCACCATTTTTACCTGGTATTTTTAGAGTGGATACAATTTGGCAACTTTTTGTACTTCCTGGGAAAAGTAATTGCCACTACAGGCATTAGTCTACTGCTTATTTTCATTACAGAAATGCTCTTCTTTCGCAAGCAAAAGTTTAGAACAAATACGGCATTGTAAAACATCTCGCATAGGTAGAAGCAGATAGATGAGACAAGCGTAGTAGTAAAAAGCATCCGGAGCTCAAGCAGCCTGAATCGTCGGCAGAAAAACCAGATCATCCAAGCAATTTGCATTATGAATGTCCACTTTGTAAACTTTCAACTTTTATTGTCCACATATTTTATACGAATGGCACTCATATTTATTATCACGGTTGACCGACACTAAATAGGTGGTCAGCCAAAGAATCTACTTTATAGATTCATAGCTTCATTTTGCCCCAAAAGAAATTTTTTTTTAAACCTAAAAAAAGTGTTAATTATTCTAATAAGTATATATATTACACCATGTAATCGGTTGCATTTTACATCTAACTTACAAGTTTAGCTGCCGGGTCTCCGGCAAATCATAAGAAATTATTAACTGCTACGTTGCCCCCAAAAAACAAGCTATATGAAAATTTTATTTTTACTATTAGTCTTAGATAAGCTTCTTCCTGATAACTTTTTCTCTTCTACCTCTTCATAGAAAATTACTTTCTAAAAACCTTTATTACAAAACCATAAAAACTTCCGTATGATGAACTTTTACATTGTAAGTAAGCGTATATCAGTGCTATTTATTTGTGTTTTTCTGGCAAATATGCTTCTTGCCCAAAAAGCTAATATCCAGGGCAGGGTTACTGACAATACGGGCAACCCTTTACCTAATGTAAGCATACTTATAAAAGGCTCCACCATTGGGTCAACAACATCTGCCGATGGCAGATATACCATTTCGGTACCCAGCTCAAAGTCGGTATTAGTTTTCTCTTATGTAGGTTACCAGACCAGGGAGGAAACTGTTGGCAACAAGCCTCAACTAAACCTGCAGATGTTACCCGAATCTGGAATGTTAACTGACATTGTGGTAACAGGTTATGGTACGCAAAGAAAAAGAGAGGTAACCAGCGCTATCACCAGTGTAAGTGCTGAAGAATTTAATAAAGGTAATGTTCCCAATGTAGCTCAATTGCTACAGGGTAAAGTTGCCGGTTTGTCTATATCCCGTCCGGGTGGGGATCCTAACGGAGGATTTGCTATACGGTTGAGGGGTTTATCTTCCCTGGGTGCCGGTACCCAGCCTTTGATAGTAATTGATGGCCAGGTGGGCGCAGATCTTAACAGTGTTGACCCTAATGATATTTCTTCTATTGATGTTTTAAAGGATGCATCGGCAGCAGCCATATATGGCACCAGGGGTTCGGCAGGTGTATTAATCGTTACGACAAAGAGAGGCACATCAGGTGCTCCTAAAATTGAATATAATGGTTCCGTAACTGCTGAAGATCCTTCTAAATTTACCGGGCATTTTTCACCAGAAGAATACGTTGCCGCCGGCGGTACCAACCTTGGTTCAAAAACTGATTGGAACAAAGAAATTAGCAGGACTGCTATTTCCCAAACGCACAATCTTTCCATGTCGGGGGGTAACAATGGAACTATTTATAATGCCTCGGTAAACTACCGCGATAATGAGGGGGTTGCTATAAAAACTGGTTTTCAGCAGGTAAATGCCCGTTTAAATTTAACTCAACGGGCTTTAAATAATAAATTGGTTATTAATTTAAATCTAACAACCAGCAGGAGGATTTCGCAAATCGGTTTTTCTGAAGCATTTAAATATGCTGCTATTTTTAATCCAACTGCACCGGTGCGCACCAAGGACCCCTTATATGATTTAGGTGGTGGGGGTTATTTTGAAAGTAATTTTGTTGACTATGCAAATCCCGTGGCTGTTTTGGAACAAAATACCAACGACCAAAAGCTAAAGAGGATAAATGTTCAGGGCTCTGCTGAATATGAAATAATCAAGGGATTGAAATTTCTAGTAAGGTATGCCCAACAAACTTCCAGCAATTTTAGAACAGCCTTACTGCCCCGTACTTCATTCCACTCACGTAATTTTTTGGGAGTTAGCGGAAGCGCCAGAAATGGATATGCTTTCAAGGCTGATGATGAAAGCTTTAATCAATTGTACGAAAACACACTTACCTACGACACCAAAATAAAATCGTTTAATGTTACGGCGCTGGCAGGTTATTCGTACCAGGACTTCTTAAACGAAGGCACCAGTATTGGAGCCGGAAATTTTGTTACAGACCTTACTGCGGATAATATTGCAACCGCCCTTGATTTTTCGGCGGGTTTAGCTAACGTAGGAAGTTATAAAAATGCCAGCCGTCTTGCAGCATTTTTTGGACGGGTAAATTTAAATTATAACAATATTGCCTTTTTATCTGCTACGCTGCGTAGAGAAGGTTCAACACAATTTGGAGCAAACAATAAATGGGGAATGTTTCCTGCCATAAGTACAGGATTAGATATTAGCAAACTCGTTAGAATACCCAAAGTTGACAACCTAAAACTTAGGGCCAGTTATGGTATTACCGGCGCATTACCTCCTTTTAGTTATTTATCGCTACTAACCTTTTCAGCAAATGCCGGCAGGGATTTTTATGCCGGAAATAATGTTTGGTTACAACCTTATGGACCAAATAAAAACGCCAATCCGGATTTAAAATGGGAGCGGAAGGCAGAAGTTGATATCGGACTTGATTTTGCCATGTTCAATAACCGCCTGACCGGTACATTCGATTATTATAACAGAACAACCTCCGACCTGATATTTAATGTTACAGTGCCAGTACCACCAAACCTGGCCAACCGTACATGGAAAAATGTGGGAACTTTAAAAAGCAATGGAGTTGAATTGGCGCTGAATTACGATGTAATTAAGAACAGGGATTTCAAGTGGGAAACTGGCGGAAATTTTGCAACCTATCATGTTCAACTCTCTAAACTAAGTGCTGACATTGCACCAGGTTCTTTTATAGGCGAAACCAACCTGGGGACACCGGGGCAGGAAGCTACTCAAATAACAAGGGCTTATGCAGGAAGAGACATTGGTTTAATTTGGGGTCCCATTTACAAAGGACTGGATGCAGGCGGTAAATTTTTATTTGATGATGGAAAGGGAGGTACTACAAAAGATGAAAATGCATTTAGAACGCAAATTGGGTACGGGTTACCAAATTTTGAATTTGGATGGAATAATAAATTTGACTTTAAAAACTTTGACCTGGGTTTCTTTTTAAGAGGTTCAATTGGGCATGACCTGGTAAATACTTATAGAAGTTTTTATGAAAATGCTACAGTAGTTTCCAGCTACAATGCTATTAAAACAAAGTATTATGATCCTGCTATAAAAGATGGTCAAAAGTTTAGCAGCCTGCATGTGGAAGGCGCGTCATTTGTAAAATTGGATAATGCTACACTAGGCTATAACTTTCCTTTAAACAAAACCGGATCAGTTAAATCGTTCAGGGCATTTTTAAATGCACAAAACCTGTTTGTTATTACTAAGTATTCAGGGGTTGATCCCGAAGTTCGTTACAGCGATTTTGGTAACGTTTTGGCACCGGGTGTTGACAGAAGAGAAACCTGGGTTAGAACAAGATCTTTAACTGTAGGTGTTAACGTTGGATTTTAGTAATATTTATTAATTTAATTTATACTTATAATATGAAACTTGTATCAAAAGCATTGGTGTCAATAGTAGGCCTGTTGATGACTGCATCGTGTACAAAGCTTGATGAAAATGAATTGTTATATGATACCGTAACCAGTGATAAATTTTTTAAAACTGACAAAGAATTTTTATCTGCAATGGGTGCTGCCTATACTAACCTTTATGGATTTAAAGGAGCGCTTAGTAATGTTAATGAAGTAACCTCTGATGAAATTGTTGTACCAACCAGGGGTGCAGACTGGGGCGATGGGGGCCATTGGATAAGATTAAAGTTGCATACTTATAAACCTGCTGATTCGGAGATTAATGGCTCGTGGAATTTGCTGTATGCGGGGGTAAACACATGTAACCGGCTACTTGCAACGTTCGAACCCGTAGGTACTGCCCAGTCTGAGGCATACATATCAGAGCTTAAAGTACTTCGTGCCATCTATTACTACTGGCTACTCGATAATTTTGGAAACGTACCTTTAAGTATTGATTTCAAAGACATAGTGCCGCCTGCAAACAGTACCCGCAAACAAGTGTACGATTTTATTGAAAAAGAAATTACAGCTAATGTGGGTAAGCTTAGAAAAACGGGTCCTAATGATCAATCGACTTACGGCCGGGTTAACTACTACACAGGATATGCAGCGCTTGCCAAACTTTATTTAAATGCAGAAATATACACAGGTACACCACAATGGGATAAGGCCATTGCAGCTTGCGATGAAATTATTAATTCGGGCAAATATGCCTTAACTGTTAAATACCAGGACAATTTTGTAAAAGAAAATACCGGTGCCAGTGAGTTCATCTGGGCAATACCTTTTGACCAGGTTCACGCAAAAGGTTTCAATTTAAACCATCAGACTTTGCACCTGGAAAGTCAGAAGACCTATAACATGACTGCCCAGCCGTGGAATGGCTTTGCATCTGTTTCTGAATTTTATAATTCCTATATCGATCCAGTTCAAAATCCTGGCCCGCAGGGCACAGTGGTAGGTTTAGATACTAAAGGCACTCCTACAACAGGTACCGTTGATAAAAGGTTATCTAACTTTCTGGTAGGTCCTCAATTTGCAGCCGATGGTTCAAGGTTGGTAGATGGTGGTGCCGATGCAACGGATCCTGATGGCAAACCTATCACCTTTACTCCCTATATGAACGAGCTGTTACCTGCTGCCTGGAGGCAGTCCGGAGCAAGAATTGGGAAGTACGAATTTTATAATGGCATGACCTCTGACCTTAGCAACGATGTAGCTATATTTAGATATGCAGATTTCATACTTACCAAAGCAGAAGCTATTGCTCGTAAAAATAACAATTGGAGCGATCCTATTACTATGGCTTTAGTAAACCAGATAAGAACACAGCATGGTGGTGTGGATGCATTTCTTACTTTAAATGATACCAGGTTTCTTGCCGAGCGTGGAAGAGAAATGTTTTACGAGGCATTGAGGAGGCAGGACATGATACGTTTTGGAAAATACAACCTGTCTTTTCAATGGCACCCCGCTGATGCAGATAATCACGTAAATATTTTACCAATACCGGAAGCACAGATAAATGCAAATCAGAAGCTCAAACAAAATCCCGGTTATTAATATTTAAGTCAAGCTTTAGTATTCGCAATAAGAAATGCAGGAGAATTATTCACCTGCATTTCTTCTTTGTTAAAGGACTTTTATAAAATCGTTTGACGGGTTTTAACCTGTCTGCCATTTTTATTTATTTGTAAGTAAAAACTTTAATAAGTAGACATAATGGTCAAAATTTAAAAGCATTTTGAAACATTATATTTTCATTGCTTTGGAAGCAGGTTTATAAAATAGAATGATTGGATTTTTACTAACGTTGGATAACAGGATGGTTTAAAGAAGAAAGTTGCGCAAGGCAACGATGAAGCTATAAGCACTTTGCCGGTAACCAAAAGAAATTTTACAGGGAGATACTATTGTGATACAGATGATGCGTACAATCGCCTTTAAAAAATATTGGTTTTATTTTTTGCATATCATGTTGATTGGTTCAAAGGCATTTTTTTTATTATTATTTACCTGTGTTTTTGTAACATGTAATAGCGGTAAGCCTGCGGTAACTAAAACACTTTTTTCACTAGTTTCCCCAACCGAGTCAGGCGTTCATTTTTCAAATAATTTATTCTATACAGAATCCTTTAATCCCTATACTTTCAGAAATTTTTTTAATGGCGGTGGTGTAGCCCTGGGCGATATAAACAATGATGGTTTAGTTGATATATTCTTTTGCAGCAACCAACATTCTAACCAACTGTTTCTAAACAAGGGAAATTTTACCTTTCAGGATATTACCCTATCAGCCGGCCTGACCACTGACAGTGTATGGTCAACGGGTATTACTATGGCCGATGTTAATGGTGATGGATTGCTTGATATTTATGTTTGCAAATCGGGAGATATGAAAGGTACAAACAGGAGCAACCAACTGTTTATAAACACAGGTAACCTAACCTTTACTGATAAGGCAAAGGAGTTTGGGTTAGACAATCGTGGCCTGTCTACACATGCAGTTTTTTTTGATTTTGATAACGATGGCGATTTGGATTGTTATTTACTCAACAACTCTTTTCGCAGTATTGGTAACTACGATTTAATAAAAAACCAACGAAATAAGGTTGACAGTCTGGGCGGTAATAAATTATACAGAAACGATGATGATAAATTTATAGATGTAACCCAGGCTGCTGGTATTTATAGCAGCAATATTGGATTTGGTTTAGGAGTAACCATTGCTGATTTAAACAAAGATGGATGGCAGGATATTTACGTATCCAACGATTTTTTCGAAAGGGATTATCTCTATATTAATCAGCATGATGGAACTTTTAAGGAAGCTCTTGAAAAACACATTCGGGAAATAAGTATGAATTCAATGGGTGCTGACATAGCCGATATTAATAACGATGGATACAGTGAAATATATGTTACTGATATGATGCCTGAGGACGATGCCCGCATTAAAACCAAAACAAATTTTGAAAATTGGGATAAATATTTATCTGATACGCTTAATGGGTATTATAAACAGTTTGTAAGAAATACGTTGCAATTAAATACTGGTGCGATCAATCCTCTTCATCCTGCTGAAGTTTATTTTAGTGAAGTAAGCAGGTTTGCAAATGTTAGTGCTACGGACTGGAGCTGGGGGGCGTTGATAACTGATCTGGACAATGATGGGTTTAAGGATATTTTTGTAGCCAATGGCATTAATAAAGATATTACTGACCAGGATTATATTCAGTTTTCGGCGAACGCTACTGACGATATCAGGCAACAAATTTTAAGGAAAGAGAAGAATATTATCAGCAGGCTCATCGACCTCATCCCCTCGCATGCCCTGTCTAATTATGCCTATAGCAACAATGGCGATGTTACATTTACCAATAAGGCAAAAGAGTGGGGGTTAGACGAGCCAGGTTTCAGCAATGGGTCAGCCTATGGCGATTTAGACAATGATGGCGACCTTGACCTGGTGGTAAACAATGTAAACATGCCGTGTTTTGTCTACCGCAATCAAAGCATACAACAACATCCTGAGAACGGGTATTTAAAAGTAAGCCTGCAGGGCGAGGGTAAAAACCGTTTTGGCATCGGTGCAAAAGTTACGGTGTATTATAATCATACCCTTGCCTACCAGGAGCAGATGCCCATGCGGGGTTTTGAAAGC
>JBBQVY010000175.1:0-10468 GCA_038211085.1 Chitinophagales bacterium
AACTTATAAGCTGGTAATAAAGAAAGTTTTTACACAGGTTACCAATGGCCGGTTCCAGGTAGATATGGTTTTTGTTGATGGCGTGCCGGAGGGTATACGCCGTGGGCAAACTTTGCAGATTGCTCTTGCCTTGAGCGATGAAACCCAGGCCCTACTCGTTCCGAAGGGAGGTTTCTACCAGCAAACGGGTGGCAATTGGATTTTTAAAATAAACGACAAAGGCTCTCTTGCATATAAAACAGACATACAATTAGGCAGGCAAAACCCTGATTATTACGAGGTGCTATCGGGCTTGCAACCGGGCGACAAAGTAATTACCAGCAGCTACGAAAATTATGGAACCATGCAGGAGTTGGTATTGAAAGCCCCCTAAATCCCCCGAAGGGGGACTTGTTGACGGCTCTTTACAGCAAGGAGGAAAAGGATCGAACGAAGTATTGTAACTGCTAAAGACTATTAAACGACCATCACTTTCATTCCTTTTATTTCTTTGGAAGAAGAATAAGAGAGAGGTAAAAACTTAAACAATGAAAAAACTAATTACTTGTGTATTGATCATCTTCGTCAGCTATGGCTTCACGTATTCTAACAAAAAGCCAAAACCTGAAAAAGACATTTACTCCTGTAAAAAAGAAACGAAAGCTCCTGATAAAAAAGCACGGGAAGTAATGAAGCCTGTGGAGGAGTCAGTCTTTCATCCACTGATACTTCTTTCATTTCAATAGCCACTTTGTATCCAGTTACCAAAACCTGACACCTGACACCTAAAATAAATTCAATGATAAAAATTTCTGAACTCGAGAAAATCTATCGCACAGAGGACGTGGAAACTGTAGCCTTAAATAAACTGACTTTTGAAGTTAAGGAAGGAGAATTTGTTGCAGTTATGGGTCCGTCAGGTTGTGGTAAATCAACCCTGCTAAACATTGTTGGTTTATTAGACGATCCTGATGATGGCAGCTTTCTTTTTAATGGTACGGAGGTAGCTAAGTATACGGAGAGAAAACGTGCTGATCTCCGCAAACGCAACATTGGCTTCGTCTTTCAAAGCTTTAATCTTATCGACGAGCTGACAGTTTTTGAGAACGTAGAATTACCGTTGATCTACCTGGGCGTAAAAGCCCCTGAAAGAAAAACACGGGTTGAATTTGTGCTGGATAAAATGCAGATCATGCATCGTAGAAACCATTATCCGCAACAATTATCCGGTGGACAACAACAGCGTGTGGCCGTAGCAAGAGCTGTGGTAAACAATCCAAAATTAATATTGGCCGATGAGCCAACAGGTAACCTTGATTCATCAAATGGCAATGAAGTAATGCAACTGCTAACCGATTTAAACGAGCAGGGAACCACCATCATTATGGTTACACACAGCGAGCATGATGCTCGCTACAGTCACCGCATTATTAGAATGCTTGACGGCCAAACGGTGATGGAAAATATAATGGTGTAAAGCAGGGGTACACCATAGTTATTATTCAGTAATTCATATGCTGATAATTGTGACCTGCTATCCATCCGATAAATCTTCAAACAATAAAAGATGATCAGAAATTATTTTACCGTGGCCTTCAGAAACCTGTTACGCAATAAGCAGTTTTCGCTCATTAATATCCTTGGTCTTGCTTTGGGCATAGGTGTCTTTTTGTTCATCATGCAGTTTGTAGCCTTTGAATGGAGTACAAACCGTTTCTCAAAAAATTTCGACCGGCTATACCGTGTAAATGTTCAAAGTAAAAAAGGTGATGCGGTTTATAATGTGCCACCGGGGTATGCACCCATATTAAAACAACAGGTGCCAGCCATTGAAAACTATGTTCGTATAGCCGATGGTATTGCATCAGGTGTGGTAACTTATGCAGCCCCTACACCCATTAAAGACCGCACGTTTCGCGAAGAGCAAATGATATATGTGGATGGATCTTTTCTACAGGCATTTTCGTTTCCGCTGGTGGCGGGTACTCCAACTTTTAGCGAACCCAATACATTGGCCCTGTCAGAAACTACCAGTAAAAAGTTATTTGGTACAGACAACGCAATAGGTAAAGTGCTTATGGTAAGTAACCAGTTTGGCAACACACCTTATACGGTAAGGGCGGTGTATAAACAGCCTGCAGCATCCGATGTAAAAGCCGAAATATTGTTGTCGTTACAAACGCTGGAATCAAAAGCAGCCCGTGGTGGAAATGACTGGGCCGACCCTTCTGGATTAGAATCCGGTTTTGTCAACATATTTCTGCTACTACAAAAAGGTGCAGATGCTAAATTGGTTGGTAGCAATATTACCAACCTGGTTAAAAAAGCAAATCCTGGTGCGAATGACGATACCATTACTCTGCAACCTTTAAGCGAACTGCATTTGGCCCCATCATTTAGTTATCCGCTTCAAACGTATGGAAGCCTTTTGCAGGTGGTAGTATTTTTTTGTGTTGCGGTACTCATATTATTGATAGCATGGGTTAACTATATCAACCTGTCAACGGCGCAGGCAACCAACCGGGCTAAGGAAGTTGGCGTTCGTAAAGTATTGGGTGCAAGTCGCAGTCAATTGGTAGTTCAATACCTGGCAGAAACCTTCTTGCTTACTCTTGCCAGTGTGGTTGTTGCCCTTGTATTGGTAACATTGCTGCAGCCATATTTCAACGACTTTACGGGCAGGCAATTAGCGCTAAGTGTACTTAATAGTGGCTGGTTTTGGATAGCAGGTATTTCGCTTCTTTTAGCTGGCTCGTTACTATCGGGTAGTTATGTGGCTTTTGTGCTAACCGCTTACAAGCCCATAAGTGTTATGAAGGGGAGCGTTCAATCGTCAGTCAAAGGTTTTTCGATGCGCAAAGGACTGGTGGTATTTCAGTTTACCATCTCTATTGTTTTCATTATTGCTACTATTATTCTTTATAACCAGTTGCAGTATATGAAGACCGAAAAACTGGGTATGGACCTTGACCAGTTGGTAGTAATACAAGGGCCAACTGTTACCAGTGAAGGGCAGGCGGCACGAAACGTGTCGTTTAAAAACGCACTGGGCCAATTGCCTTTTGTAAAAAAATATGCAGCCAGTAATAATATACCCGGCCAGGGATATAACTTTTCGGCCGGTGGTATCACCAGTTTATCTCCGCAAAATGGCGACGATAAAAAGTCGTACTCAATGTTTATATGCGACGAACGGTTTTTTGATACGTATGGTATTCAATTTGCCCAGGGCCAAACGTTTAGTCGCAACGATGCCGAAAGTAGCTGGAACAATGTAAGAAAGGTGATCATCAATGAAAAAGCTGCACGGGAACTTGGGTTCAATACAACCGAAAATATTATAGGTAAAAAAATAAAATGGGGCGAAACATTTGAGGTGATCGGTGTGGTTAAGGACTATCATCACTTATCGCTTCGCGAAGCCATTAAGCCTACCATTTACCTGGGCTCTGTATCCTACGGTTACTTTACGCTGCAAACCGATACAAGGGACATGGGCAATAAAATAAGTGCTATTAAAAAGTTGTATAGCAGCACTTTTCCCGGCAACCCGTTCGAATATATTTTTGCCGACGAACGGTACGACCGCCAATATGCTTCAGAGCAAAAGCTGGGCAATGTATTCATAGCCGCCGCCTGCATAGCCATCCTAATCGCCTGCCTGGGTTTGTATGGGCTTGCTGCCTTTACAGCCAGGCAACGCACCAAAGAAATTGGTATAAGAAAAGTGCTGGGCGCCAGCATAACCAGCATCACCACTTTGTTATCAAAAGACTTTATAATCCTGGTAATTATTTCCATAGTTATCGCATCGCCCATTGCATGGTGGGCTATGCATAGCTGGTTGCAGGATTTTGCATACCAGGCATCCATAAGCTGGTGGATATTTATAGTAGCAGGCACCATGGCTATTGCTATTGCATGGTCTACCATTAGCTTCCAGGCTATTAAAGCAGCCCGGGCAAACCCGGTAAAGAGTTTAAGAAGTGAGTAAGCAAATACAATTTTCAAATCTGACTAATTTGACTATATGTTCAAAAATTATTTCAAAACAGCCTGGAGAAGCATCTTAAAAAATAGGACTACCTCAATAATAAATATTGCTGGCTTATCGGTAGGAATTTCTGCTGCGGTGCTCATATTGATATGGGTTCAAAACGAAATAAACTTTGACAATTACCATCCTGAAACTGATAAGATTTACAGGCTTACTACCAGCTTTAAAAAATACAACTGGGTATGGGAAACTACCCCCTTGCTGCTGGCAGATGCGGCAAAAAAAGACTTCCCCGAAATCGAGACGGTCGCCAGGCTCAATACATCCAACTCGCCGGTGTTTAACATTAATGGAAACGTTACTTACAATAAGCAGGCTGCCTATGTAGACGACGATTGGTTTAACATATTTCACTATGACTTTATAGAAGGCAATGCAGCATCGTTTGCTCAAAATCCATACAGTCTCATTCTTACATCTTCTGCTGCAAAAAAATATTTTGGTAACCGTACTGCTTTGGGAGAAACAATTCGAATTGATAGCATGAATTACCAGGTAAAAGCAGTGGTGAAAGATGCGCCCTCAAATTCAAGTTTTCAGTACGATGCGTACCTGCCAGTAGCTACACTCTTAATCAATAAGCAGCGCAAAGAAAATGATGAGAACTGGAGCAACTTCAATTACTTAACTTTTATTAAGTTAAAGGCAGGGGCCAAAACAACAGCTACCGCACAAAAGCTCACCCGCATTTTGCCGAGCGATGAAGGAACTGAAATCAGCCTTATTTCATTAAAGGATATGCATTTCGAAAACTACTTGCAATCATCCTCATTTGTAAAAGGTAGCCGTAATACCGTTTACATTTTTTCGATACTGGCCTTTCTGCTGTTAATGATAGCCTGCATTAATTATGTAAACCTAACCACAGCAAAAGCCAGCCTGCGTGCAAAAGAAGTAAGTGTGAGAAAAATGATTGGTGCACGAAGGTTGGACTTATTTTATCAGTTTGTTGCAGAGGCGTTGCTTATCAGTTTCATAGCGCTAATCACAACACTGTTGCTCACCCGTTTGTGCCTTCCGTATTTTAACTTGGTAACCAATAAACAGTTTGTGTTAACGCTTTTCTCAATGAGCATGTGGCGGGTTATTGGTATAACACTGGCTGTTGCATTGCTGCTTAACAGCATCTACCCGGCACTGATGTTATCTTCTTTTAAACCTTTGAGTGTGTTCCGTGGCGTCACGGTCTTGAAAGTAAAAGACACCTATTTCAGAAAGGTTTTAGTAGTGGTGCAGTTCACCATTTCGGTTGTGCTTATTGCCTGCACCATTGTTATATACAGGCAGATGAAATTCATACAACAAACCAACCCCGGTTACAACCGTTCACAGGTAGTATCATTCTCGTTGCCGCCTGGTATTGACAGGAATAAAAAAGAGCAACTGATACAATCAGTGAAGGAAGATCTGCTTACACAAAGCAGCATTATTAGCGTAACAGCAGCTAACCAGACTATTGTAAACATTGGCAGCATGTCAACCGGTAGCGCAGACTGGATAGGGCATGATACCACGTTCAATCCCAAAATCACGCAGCTTTCGACTGATGCTGATTTTCAAAAAACAATGGAACTGCAGATCAAAGAAGGCCGTTGGTTTCAGCATGGCAACATTGCGGATAAGAGTAATGTAATACTAAACGAAGCGGCCGTAGCGCAATTGAATATACCCAAACCTGTGTTGGGCCAGCGCTTCACATTTAAAGAAAGAACAGGCCAGGTTATCGGCATTGTTAAAGACTTTACGTACCAAAGCATGCACGAAAAAACAGGGCCGCTCATAGCTTTCAATGACCCGGCTTGGTTCAACTATTTCATGGTGCGTATAGCTCCTAATAATGCTTCGCAGGGCCTATCCGCTATACAGAATACATGGAAGAAAATGGTGTCCGGCATGCCGCTCGAATACACTTTTTTAGATGATAGTTTTAATGATCTATACAACGAAGATCAACAGGCATCATTCCTCATTTTAGTTTTTGCCATTATCGCTGTGGCAATCTCTTCATTGGGATTATTCGGGCTGGCTGCCTTTACGGCGGAGCAACGAACAAAAGAAATTGGCATCCGAAAAGTGTTGGGCGCAACCATTTCAAACATTACCGCCCTGCTCTCCAAAGATTTTGTAAAGCTTGTAGGGGTGGCAATTATCGTGGCTACTCCTGTTGCCTTATGGGTGATGAACAAATGGATGCAAAACTTTGCTTACAGGCTTGATCTCAAGTGGTGGATGTTTGCTGCTGCTGGTTTGCTGGCGCTTGTGATAGCATTGGCAACAACAAGTTTCCAGGCAATTAAAGCAGCGCGGGCAAACCCGGTTAAAGGTTTGAGAAGTGAGTGAAAAGCCATGAATGGTGAATGGCGAATAAAGAAAAGGAAAAAGAATTTTTTTTGAGCCAGTTAATAGAATAAGAATTAAACATCGTTGCTGCGTGGCCCGTCACACTTTCGGGGGTCCACTCGTGTACCGTTTATTCTCTGTGCAGCGCTGTTTCTCCGTTTCTCTGCGGTTCAAAAAAAAGCTGGTAATTGTATAAAAGTAGAAGAGATTGTCAAGACTTGTACCGCTTTTTGCGCGAACGATGCTGAGTAATTAACGAACGACCATAACAAAAACGCAAAACCTATCTCCTATAACTATTTTATGCTGAAAAATTATTTTAAAATAGCCTATCGCAACCTGCTTAGGTACAAGTTTATTTCATTTATAAACCTGTTTGGTTTAACCGTTGGTTTTACTTGTTGCCTGCTCATACTTATCTATATTTTAAACGAAGTAAGCTTCGATAAATTTAATAACAACCCCGGCGAAGTGTACCGTATTACCCGAAGTTTTCATAACCAGGACGGCATTTCCAATCTTCACCTTGGCACAATTGCCCCACCCTTTGGCCCGTTGCTAAAAAACGAATTTCCGCAGATCAAAACAATGACGGTGTTGCTACCAAATGGCATTATTGCCATGCGTTACAACGATAAAATATTTAACGAAGACAAAGTATTTTTTGCCGACGATCACCTGTTTGAGGTCTTCAATATAAAAGTTATCAAAGGCAATCCTGCCAAAGCATTATCAGAGCCGTATAATGTGATGCTGACAGACGAAATTGCAAGGAAATATTTTGGTGATGAAGAACCATTAAATAAAATGGTAAGGCTGGATAATAACCTGAATTGTAAAGTTACAGGTGTCTATAAACCATTGCCGTCCAATTCACATATACATCCTTCTATACTCGTATCTTTTAACACGCTAAAGGACACCGCAGTGTATGGCGAAGCAAACCTGCGCACCAATTGGGGCAACAATTCATTTTTTACTTATGTGCGTTTACCGGGCGACTATGATGCCAAAAAGCTCGAGGCCTTATTTCCCGCATTTCTTGATAAGTATTATCACTTTCCCCAGGATCCCCCGGGTTTTAAAGGATCATTAACTACTCACCTGTACCTGCAAAAACTTACTGATATCCACTTGCGCTCTCACCTTGATTATGAAGCAGAAGAAAATGGGGACATCAAAAGAATTCATATTTTTTCAGTAATCGCATTATTCATTCTGTTGATCGCCTGTATCAACTATATAAACTTATCTACTGCACGATCTGCATTAAGGGCTCGCGAAATTGGCGTACGCAAGGCAGTGGGTGCCCAGCGAAAAGAGATTATTCTACAGTTTCTAAGTGAGTCTGTTTTGGTTACATGGGTGGCCATCATTCTATCGGTTATACTCTCTATATCTACGATGCCTGCCCTCAATAGTTTATCGGGGCAACAACTTTCAATAAGTGCCTTACTGCGCTGGCAGATTATTGTACCGTTTTTGCTGGTGCCATTTGTTATAGGTACGCTTTCAGGCCTTTACCCTGCCCTGTTTATGTCGTCGTTTCAACCAGCCAGGGTTTTAAAAGGAATGTTGAAAGTGGAAGGGGGAAGCATATCATTTAGAAAAGTGCTGGTCGTTTCACAGTTCGCAATATCTATCATACTAATCATTAGTACGGCAATAGTGTTTCAACAGTTACGGTACATGCAGACCAAAACTTTGGGTTTCAATAAAGATCACATTATAACAGTGCTCTACAATTCAGGGCTTAACAATAAGTTTGAAGCCTTCCGTACAGAATTGTTAGCCGATGCATCCGTAAAAAACGTGGCACGTTCTTCACGTATACCCAGTGGCCGTTTGTTAGATGCCCAGGATACTAAAATTAAATCAGGCGATACCGTGGCACCCTTGCAGGTTGACATTAAAAATGTGAATGCCGATTATGATTTCATAAATACTTATGAAGTAAAAGTATTGGCAGGACGTAGTTTCTCCAGGAATTTTGGTGCCGATACATCATCTTTTGTTGTAAACGAAGCGGCTGTAAAAATATTGGCAATAAAGACCAACAACGACGCGGTAGGCAAGTACATCGAATATGGAGGGGTCAAAGGAAATATTGTAGGGGTTATCAACGACTTTAATTTTGAATCGCTGCACCAAAAAATATTACCGCTAATCCTGGCCAAGCCATCAGACGAGGGAAATTACGGACGAATATCTTTAAAGATTGCCTCTGGTAATTTGAAACACCCATTAGCCCACGTAGAAAAAACGTGGAAAAAATTCCTGCCCGAAATACCTTTCGATTACACTTTTCTCGATGACAGGTTTGAAGATTTGTACAAGTCGGAACAAAGGCAGGGTACCATCTTTACATTGTTTGCCTGCATTGCTATTTTTATTGCCTGCCTGGGGTTGTTCGGTTTATCCGCCTTTACCATTACACAACGCATCAAAGAAATTGGCATTAGGAAAGTGCTGGGTGCCAGTGTGGGTACCATCGTTGCCTTGCTGTCAAAAGATTTTTTAAAGTTGGTGGTTGTAGCAGCAGTTATTGCCTTTCCGGTGGCCTGGTATGCTTTGCATAATTGGCTGCAGGATTTCGCATATCGTATCAACATATCGTGGTGGGTTTTTATTATAGCCGGAACGCTGGCTGCGTTGATAGCATTTATTACGATTAGTTTCCAGGCAATTAAAGCAGCTATTGCCAATCCGGTTAAAAGTTTAAGGAGTGAGTAAAAGGCTTTTGTATAGGAGCAATCTAAAATAAATATGATTCAAAACTTATTGAAAAAATCAACCGCATTTAAAATGGGAATACCTCGAAATGGATGCAGTACAAGCAGGTCTTTATCTCCGGTAATGATGCAGGAAGCTTTTGCAGAAATAGCTAATTCAAGAAATTTATTGTCTTTGGGGTCACGACAATCTGTAATGGATTCTAATATTTCACTGAAAACCGTTAGCTCCTTAAAATCTTTTAAAACCAATAACTTTCTTTCTGTGGAGATGTATTTATTAAATTTTGGGCGCAATAATACTTCACCAAATTCCTTATATGTTTCAATACTCCCTGAAATTTTTCCTGTTTCAATGGCTGTGTCAAATGCTTTTCTTGGGTTGGAATATTTGAATAAAAAAGCACTTATCAGGGTATTGGTATCTATAACAAAAAAATTATTTTTCATTCAACAACTGTTGAAGAATTTCTTCGGTAAGCCCGTTCTTAGCTGCTTCAGCACTTACCTTATCCAGCAGAGATTTAAATTCAGCATCTTTAATTCCCTGAGACAGGATATTTATTTGCCCTTCAAAACTTTTTTCAAGCTGGCTTTTAAGCTTAGGGGATACGTTTTGCCATGTTTTTGCTGTAGAATCAGCCACTTCAATTACTATTCGTTCCATAACATTATATTAAAAAGTACAGGCCAAATTTACAAAAATTACTTGCTTACAAATGCCAAAATATGATATGAATGATAAGCTGAAATGAAAATTGAAAAATCATATTCTTGGTTCTCCTGGAATAGAAAACTAAATAAACTAAAATGCTGAAAATTTTTTTAAAACCTTATCACGCAATATGCTATTGACTATTTTTTAGCAGCTTGTTTTCTGGTGATTTTCGTCGCAACTGCTGCTTGCATCACAGACGATACAAGCAGCAGTTGCCAACCCGGTTAAAAGTTTGAGAACTGAATGAGCCCCGGCCCTAAAAGGAGAAAACAGTATAGAAAGAATTTTTTTGGACCAGCACAATGGAATATAATCTGAACATCGTCAGACTGTGCAGAAACCAAATAAAGGCTCTGAGAATTGCTTAAACGACACTACCTCTCCGAGAGGGGTCCGAAACAATTCAGAAAAGCCGTTAGTTTTTGCACAGTCTGTCGTTGCGTCGCACTCTTGTACCGCAATAACAATATGCAACGGAAAATGAAAATGAAATAATAGGTGACTAAAGAACAGAGAGCACAAGTGAGTGACACAACCAAAGCCGAATAAGGAACAATAGTTCACAACCAAAAAAAACAAAAACAAAAGCAAAAACCGGCAACTAATAAATTAAAAATTACAACCTACAACTAAGGCCATGCT
>JBBQVY010000176.1:0-10450 GCA_038211085.1 Chitinophagales bacterium
GAATTTTTAAAATGAATTTCCGCCTCCAGTTTTTCGTTCCGCAGGGTAACCGGTTCGCTGGCTGTTTTATTCAGTTCCAGCTCGTGTATGTACGATAGCCTGCGCTGTTCTTCCTCATGCTTTTGCTGCTGTTTGGTAAACTTGTTTTTAAGCCACCTGAAGAAAATATAATTCGCATCAATAAACAGCAATAGAAAAATAATTTTGGCAATGGTGCTGCAAAGCTGTCGGCTAACGATTGAGTATTTGGTGCAGGAAGTCTATGAAAAAGTCAGGCTCTTTTGTAAGGTTGGCTTTTGTGCGTAAGCTTTATGTGACTTGCAATTAAAATTTATGAGCCCCAATAAAAAAACAAACATGCATTGTTAATAAATGTGCCTGACTTGGTGTGTTAGCTATTAATAATACTCTCTTATATAATCGTACGCTTTGTTATAAAGGTCTTCGTCCTTTATTTGGTATTTAATCCAAAGAACCTTCCTAAGCTCTTTTGCAATTAATTTTAATCCGGTTGATGAGTTTTGCCAGCCGTCAAAGCGTACCATTCGTACTATCTCGTCAATATCGTTTACGATTCTCTCTACAATTGCTGGTGTGGTAGTTATTTTAAGTTCATGAAACAATTCGGTCAGCGCCGCCTTCGCGTTTTTTTGAATTACAACTGGTTCTACTTCCTTTTCGGCTTTTAAAGTTTCCTTTGCAAGATTGCATAGGTCTTTAATAAAGTCAATTGAGTTAATCAATCCCTGCTCTGCCTTTGATCTTAATATTTCCAAACGTTCACTTAACTTTTTGAAAGGTTCATCATTACCCTTTTTAATTAATCGGGTTACCAGCAGTTTGAGAACCTTCCCGGCATCCTTCGGGTCTTTTTTATTCATTAAATTGTCAATCACGTCCGCATCCAAAATCATTTCTTCCATGTCGTGATTTATGCCTGATACGTGTATATGCTCATGTATTAGCGCGGTCGTTTGCGCTCCTAGCGCATGCCATAGTAGCCGGCCATTGTCATCCGAAGCAGGCTTTACTGAAATATAAACCTGGGTCATCCATTTGTAATCTGCTTCAAATGGATTGAGAATAGGGTCTGGAGATAGTGCCTCCCATAATTTAGATAGACTGGAAAAATCTTTAGCAAAGGCATCTCTTTTTTCATTGGTATTAATGCAATCCCTGGATATTTTGCAGTTTTATACCATCTACGCTACCAACAGCAAAAAGAAGAAAATAAAGGTAGTATGCAGGTACCAGCAGTACGAAGGAGCAAACGCCATCGTAGAGCGGGTTCGGGATGGATTGATTAAAAAAGGTTTGATCTGGCATTTCCAGGGTTCGGGAAAATCGATTTTAATGTTATTTGCCGCGCAAAAACTTCGTAAGCAACAAGACCTTCATAATCCCACCGTGATGATTGTTGTTGACAGGGTTGACCTCGATGCACAAATTACTGCAACGTTTAATACCGCCGAAGTACCGAATATGGTGACTGTAGAAAGTATTAAGGAACTGCACAAGCTATTGGAACAGGATAGCCGTAAGATCATTATTACAATCGTGCATAAGTTTAAAGATGCGTACGCTGATATGAATTTGCGCCAAAACATCATAGTTATGGTAGATGAAGCCCATCGCAGACAGGAAGGTGACCTTGGAAGGAAGATGCGCAACGCGTTACCGAATGCCTTTTTGTTTGGCTTGACAGGCACTCCCATAAACAAGGCTGATAAAAATACCTTTTGGGCGTTCGGTGCCGAACAGGACAGCGGCGGTTATATGACCGCTATACATTTCAGGAAAGTATTAGAGACAACGCCACGCTACCGTTACATTTTGAACCACCTTTGCCCAATTATCACATTGACAAAGAAAATTTAGACGTAGCGTTTAAAGAGATGGCAAACGATCTTTCGGAGCAAGACCGAAATAAATTGAGCCAGAAGGCCGCAAAGATGGCGGTTTTTTTAAAATCGCCGGAAAGGGTAAAAACGATTGTAGCAGATATTGTATCGCATTTTAAAATGCTTGTAGAACCAGAAGGTTTAAAAGCAATGATTGTCACTCCCGACCGCCACGCATGTGTTCAATACAAAACCGAATTAGACCAGTTGTTAGCCCAGGAAGCTAGTGAGGTAGTAATCAGTTCTTCAGGTAACGACGATTTTGAATTTAAACAGAAATGGTCAATGGATAAAGACCAGCAGGGAAAAATTATTGAAAAATTTAATGATACTGATTCATCCCTAAAGTTTTTGATTGTTACTGCTAAACTGCTCACGGGCTTTGATGCCCCCATTTTGCAGACCATGTACCTTGACTAATCGCTAAAAGATCACACGCTTTTGCAGGCAATTTGCCGCACCAACCGGTTATTTTCAAATAAAACCTTTGGCCGTATAGTGTATTATTTTGGTGTTTGACGATACTGCTAAAGCGCTGGCATTTGATGAAGAAAGCGTGAAAAAAGTGATCACAAACCTGCAGGAGCTAAGAGACCAGCTTCCTGAATGGGTAGAAAAGGCTTTAAGACATTTTAGTGTTTGCGATAGAAGTATAACCGGTTTTGAGGGATTGCAAATAGCACAGGCAATGTGGAGGGCTTTAAAAGATGTGTTAGCTGTTTGCCAACGTCCTGCAAACCCATGAAATGACTTAGGTCGTCTTTATCATCTTCTATCCGCCACGGAGCCCAAAACTCCAATGGAGTTCTAACACCGCCAATAAACAATTCTTTGCCTTCGGTAGAAAACGAAAAAACGTTGGGTACAAACAATTGCGGAACGCTGTTTTCGTAACCTACGTGTATGTCATGCGCTCCATCCAGCCAGCTCACCGATGGACGGACTGGCGTTTTAGCCTCGCCAACAACCAACGGAATACCGTTTACAAATAACACGATGTCGGGTATGTTGGTTTCCCTTGTTCTTATTCTAAATTGGTTGGAAAGGGTAAAACTATTGTTTTTTAAAACGTTGAAATCTATAAGATTGATCGTAACGTGTTCATTATTCTTCCCGATTGGAAGGGTGACCTCATTACGCAGCCATTTCGCAAATTCTTCATTGGCCCTAACCAGGCCAACATTGTTAACAGTTATCAGAATGGCCCTTAGTTTATGAATAACCTCATCAGCCCGGTCTGGGTTGGCGGCTATATCAGGATTAAGGCGGCAAAGTGCCGCCTTCAATTCTTTTTCAACAAAAACTTCTGTCAGGTCTCTTTGCAGCAGGTCCGCCTGAACATACTTCCATTTAACCGTATCGTACTCCACATCGTCCTCTTGCACCATGTTGCCTTTTACGGCATTAGGTTGATTCCTGAAAGCTGGTGAATGATGAAGTGCTCTACGCTATTGAGTTCGTTAAAAGGCCATTAATCAATGTTAATTCTGTTTTCAACACGTAATACATAACCTGTTTCTTCTTGGAACTTCTTGGCTCTTACTGCATGACTTTCGTTAAGATTTTTTTGATGACGATTACAGATATAGGCTTTTTTGACTATGAATTGATCCAGATTAACTTTTGCTTCGACAATTAAAATTGAATTACGCAACTGGTCGTCAGTTTTTTTTGCCCACTTCTTTGCATCGCCCCTTCTTTCTTTCATTTCAACAAAAACAATCGTGTCTTCAAAAGTAAGCATGCCCTCACATCGGCTTTCACCTTTGCCATTTGCTTTGTTGAATTCGATACAATTGTCTAATGAAGTAAATTCAATTTTTCTATTATGCCGATTGTCAACAACCGCTGTCCATTTCTGACCATCTATTTCATCAATATATGCTCTTTGATGACGACGATCATCACACAGGCCAAAACGATGACCATTTGTAACGTCTTGGCAAAGCGTTCTAAAAATATCACTCATAATTTTTGTCCTATTTCCAGCAATTTTGCAAATAATTCATTTCCCTCACCAAGTTCATCATTTAATTTATTTTCATCTGAAGGCAGACCTCTGTAATTTCCTAAGATTTTAATTGTTCCATCTGTTTCGTCAAATTCATAAATAACTAAATCATGGGAATCAATAGTAGAATTAAGAGGGACTATTTTATGAACTTCTTCTTTAACCTTGTCACTCTCAATTTTTCCATTTAAACTGCCGGCTTCTACAGCTAACGTTAAATAATTAATCAAATAAGGGCTATGAGTAGTCATTAATAATTTATTTCCTTCATGCATATTATTGAACTCTAAAAGACTATTTAATAACTGTTGCTGCGAACTAGGGAACAAATTTTGCTCAGGCTCCTCAACAATATTTATAAGGCATTTGCTCAGAAACTTGAAATCTACTGAGTTAATCTTCTTTTGTCTTTCTTTATCAGAAAGCGTATCGTCCAAATTAATTTGTGTTATTTCAGCGTTTCTTCTTACACTTTGCGAGGGGCTTAATTGTTCCCTTAGTGTTTTACTCCCTTTACTGATGTAATCGGATAAAAACTTTGTAACCAGATATAATGGAATAATAGATTGATAACCGCTGGAGGCTTCTAAAAGATTGATTTCATAACTCTTACCAACCAAATAAGATTCATCTTTTCTTTTATCGTACCTGAATTGCAAATCAGAAATTGGAAGATCCAGTTTGCTACCGTTCAAAGCAAATTGTGCTTTTTTTACTTGTTCAGCAAATTCAGAAAGACTTCCAGGCAATCCTTTTACATCAAATGCATTCTGAACAGTGCTTAAAAAATTCCTCTCAGCAGGCACATACATAATTTGAGGAGTTATATAGTTTGATCCCTCTCTCAATTCAAACCACGGATGTGCATGCCTATTATCAAACTTGATAGATGCCCTATCACCCAAATACTCTATTACAGTATCTTCTTTGAAATAACTGTGAATTCGTTGATATTCAAAAAGTTCAAAAAAATCAACTTTTGTAAGATGAAAAGTATCAAAATCCCCTCTGTTTAAAGCTTTTTCTATCCAAGTAACTGTAGAAATAACTTTCGCCACTGTACTCTTACCACTTCCCTGGTTACCTATAAACACTGTAACCTTCTTCACATCCATCCATTCGTTTCCATCAGCATCTTTAAAGCCTTCTTTGATGGGACCGAAATTCTTTATCCTAATCTTACTCATTGTTCATTTGTTTTATAAGCAACTAAATACTCATCCAGCCATTTAAAGGTATTCAAATAACCTTTGTAGTTTTCCCGGATATACTTATGCGACAAGTATATCGTCTTTTCATTCTTCGACATCTTATACTCTCCCTCTTTATTCAAGATCCATGAAGGGATTAGGTAAAATTTAGCTTCCGCTGTTACATCTGAAATGTATCCTTCAAAACCTACTAAGGCATAAAACATGTTTTGCAATGAGGGCAGTTTACCGCTGTTCCCAATCATCCAATCGTTGTTTTTATTAACACCTTTTACTTCTACTACACATATGGCTCCCTTATTAGTATTCACAATAATGTCAACACCTTTCTTGTTTCCCGGCGATAGGTAAGCATCCTTGCCCGCACGGCATTCCACGCAGAATGTTGGCTGCTCCCCAGAGGTAATCTTCTAATTGTTTTTGAGTCATTGTTAAAAAATATCGGTATACTTTTCTTTTAATGTTGAGCCGTGAAGATAATTAAACTGAGTACTTAGAAACTAAGCAGTACAATTCCTCAGTACCGCAAACAACTTAAGAAAGGCCGACAACAACAACGAGACTACCATAAAAATATAGGAAGCCCTAAAGCCGCTGTGGCGCCATTGTTGAATAGTCCACGTACCTGATCGCTGTTTTTAATTTTTTTAAAAAAGACTTCATATTAAATTTCAATTGAAATTATGGCTGGTTTTGCTGGGGATTGTTTGCTTTACAATAACTACAATGGCCCAGTCAACCATTACAGGAACAGTTACAAGCAAAGCATCAGGAGCTCCGCTGGAAGGTGCTACTGTTTCGGTGCCGGGTACTAAAGTAATTACCAGTACCAACAAAATGGGGGTGTTTACCCTTAACCTTCCAGCAAACAACCGCAACTTAAAATATACTTTGTGGGCATGGCCGATTTACAAGTGTCGGCTGAGGGGGCAGGACCTTTTGAGTTTAGTATGGATGCCAAAGAAAACGCTTTGAACGAAGTAGTGGTAGTGGGTTATGGCACCCAAAAGAATAGTAATGTTACCGGTTAAATTTCAACCATAAAAACCAAAGAATTGGTACAAAGCCCGGTGGGCGATTTAAGTAATGCACTTACCGGCAGAGTATCAGGAGTTATAACCAAACAAACCACCGGCCAGCCCGGCAGAGATGGTGCGCAGATTTATATTAGGGGAAATGCCACTTTTGGTGCGGGCACCATGGAGCCATTATTTGTTGTAGATGGTATTGTACGGCAGTATCGCGATTTCTCCCAGTTAGATGCCAACGAAATTTAAATAGTAAACATATTAGAAGATGCAAGTTCAGCCGCCATCTTTGGGGTAAAAGGTGCCAATGGAGTAATCCTTGTTACTACCAAAAGAGGTAAGGCCGGTAAGCTTACAACAAACTATTCTTTCAACTATGGAATGAATAAAGTTACCCGCTTACCCGACAATCTTGGTTCGTATGAATATGGTGTTTTGTACAACGAAGCAAAGCTGAATGATAATCCGAACGCTACCCCCGAATTTACCAACGACCGCCTGGAACTTTTTAGAAACGGAACTGAGCCCGACAGGTATCCAAATACTAACTGGATGGATTTGGTTTTGGGTGGTACAGCTACCCGCATGCAACACAATCTTTCGTTAAGTGGTGGCAGCGATAAGGTGCGCTATTTTACTTTGCTTGGTTATTTAGATGAAAAAGGATTGTACAGCAGCCTGTGCTATAAACGTTATAACATTCGCACCAATCTTGATATCCAAATTACCCGCACCACACGTTTCTCGGCCGACATTTCGGGCAGGCTCGAAAACAGGAATGCGCCCCCTACAGGCACCAGTAGTATTTTTGAGCATACCATGCCTAACCCGCCCACGCAACCAGCTATTTTCAGCAATGGTTACCTGGCTTCTCCCGGCGTTTATCCCAACCCACTTGCATTCATCAGTAACGATGGTGGTTATGAAAGAAATTCTGACAATACCCTGCTTACCAATTTCCAAATTGTTCAGGACATACCCTTTGTAAAAGGATTGTCAGTTAAAGGCGTATTGGCTTTCGACCGAAGCTTCTCTTACAACAAGCGCTGGAACAAATGGGTACCGCTTTATGTAAAAAATGCTGATGGTACCTTTTCTTCAAATGCCCCGGTATTGGGTTCTTTATCCAAGGCCTTTGGAGAGGGTAAATCAACAGAGTTACAGGGACACATCAATTATTGATAAGCTTGAGCATGGGAATTTTCAGTTGCAATAAAACAGACACTTTATTTACAAAGATTGCTGCCGAAAATTCGGGCATCAATTTTACCAATACCATTACCGAAAGCAAAGAGCAAAACGTATTGATGTATGAATATTACTACAATGGTAACGGTGTAGCAGTAGGCGATGTAAACCAGGATGGCTTGCCTGATTTATTTTTTACAGGTAATCAAACACCATCCGGCCCTCTATCTAAACAAAGGCAATCAATGGATTTTTTACGCGATTATACCAACCTGGACTTTGTAAAATATGATGTTGCCGGTGCCTATGCTGATGCTGCAAAAAAAAGCCTGGATGTATCAACGAGAGAGAGCTATCAAAAAAATATTCCGTTGTTCGATCTGCTTAAAAAAATGCCTGCAAGTAAGTTGGGTAATTACATGTTTCAGAACAACCACAACCTTGGTTTCTTAAATAAGACCACACCCTGGGGCATGGACGAAAAAGGAGTAAGCAGTGGAGCTGCCTATGCAGATTTAGACAACGATGGCGATCTTGATATGATCGTTTGCAATAACAATGATCCCGTTTGGTTGTATCAAAATAATGCCAATGAAACCGAACATAATAACTATATAAAAGTTTCTTTAAAAGGAAGTAATAAGAACACCGCCGGGCTGGGTGCCAAAGTAATCGTGTATACCGACAGCGGTTCGCAAATGCAGGAAATGTATCCGGTACGTGGCTACCAGTCATCGGTAGATTACCGCTTAAATTTTGGATTGGGTAAGCAACAGACAATTAAACAAATTAAGGTGTACTGGAGCAAAGAGTCCTGCACCACCATTGCCAATCCGGCCATAAATACAACGGTAATAATATCACAGGCAGATAGTAAAAACGAGGGGCAAACAACATCATCTGCTGAAAAATTATTTACGGATGTCAGCCTCACTTCAGGTATCAACTTCATCCAGAAAGAAAATAATTACGTAGATTTTAAAAGAGAATTTTTAATACCCTTCGCCCTTTCTAAACAAGGCCCCCGTATGAGCAAGGCGGACGTTAACGGCGATGGACTGGAAGATGTTTTTATTGGTGCGCCAACCGGACAGGCAAGCGCTTTATACATTCAAAAACCAGATGGCAGTTTTACTTTGTCTGCTAAGCAACCGTGGCAGCAAAATAAAATTTACGAAGATGTTGGTTCTGTATTTTTTGATGCAGATAAAGATGGCGATGCCGACCTGTATGTGGTAAGTGGCGGCAACGAATGGCTGTCGCCTGGGCCAGGTTTGCAAGACAGGCTTTACCTGAATGATGGTAAAGGAAATTTTAGCAACAGTACGCAGGCTTTACCACTGGAAGTATTTAGTGGCAGTTGTGTTGCGGCAGTTGATTTTGATAAAGACGGTGACATTGATTTGTTTGTTGGAGATCGTTCCATGCCCGGAAGTTACCCGTTAACAGGGGGCAATATTTTACTTCGCAACGATTATAATGCTGCAACGGGTAAAGTGCTTTTTACCAATATTACCGTGGCGGCTGCAGGCGTTCCTTTGTTTAACGCAGGCATTGTAACCGATGCTGTTTGGAACGATATTGATACAGATGGCTGGCCCGATTTAATTGTGGCGGGTGACTGGATGCCTGTAAGAATATTTCACAACGATAAAGGCCGGAGGTTCATAGATATAACTACACAATCCGGCATGGCCAATACCAATGGGTGGTGGACCAAAATTTTACCTGTTGATGTAGACGGTGATGGTGATACTGATCTTGTTGTGGGCAACATGGGTACAAACACGCAATTTAAATGCAGTGTTACCGAGCCACTAACTACCTACGCTGCCGACTTTAATAACGACGGCACCATCGACCCGGTAATGACACGGTTTATTCAGGGCAAGTCGTACCCGGCTCATTCAAGAGATGAACTGATAGAACAAATACCCAACCTGAATAAACGGTTTTTAAAGTATGCTGATTTTGGTAATGCTACCATAACCGATGTGTTTGCCCAAGCCCAATTAGAAGCTGCTCAAAAATTTTATGTCTACCAAACAGCCTCTATGGTTTTTATAAATAATAAGGGTGTTTTTACAGGTAAAGCATTACCGGTTGAGGCACAGTTTAGTTGCATTAACGGCTTGAGTTTTCAGGACTATGATGGAGATGGTAAAAATGACCTGTTGTTATCCGGCAATTTTTATCCGTTCAGGGTGCAGCAGGGAAACAATGATGCTAATTTTGGGCTCTTACTTCGTGGCAATAATAAAGGTGATTTCAAGGTTGGCGTACTTAATGAACCAGGCCTGTACATACCGGGCGATGCAAGGGATATGGTGGTCTTAAAAGGCAGGACAGGAGAGCAGGTGATTGTTTCAAAAAACAATGGCGGCGTACAGGTAATAAGGCCGCTTAAAGTAGAAAGAAATTAAAATTAATTTAAAGGTTCCTAATAAACCGTTACTAATGCGGCGTAAAAATTTGAAATTGATTAAAATAAAAAATACGACGATGAGAAAATATACAGTCCTGGTTTTGATTGTCATGTCTGTTTTACAGGCATGCAGCAAAAGTAATGGAAACGATTCCGGAGCAGGAGCTCCAACTAACCTGCAGGTAACTGCTGTGGTTAATCCTGATAATAGTGGTAATGTGTTGTTTACTGCCACTGCTACGAATGCTGTTAGCTACGAGTTTAATTTTGGTAACGGTAGTTTTCTTGTGGTGCCTTCGGGAGTGCATACTTATAAATACACAGCATCTGATACCTACACGGTAACGGTTGTTGCAAAAAGTGCTTCGGGGCAAACAGTAAATAAAAATGTGCAGGTTACTATTAATCTGCCGGTAGCTTTGTTTTGGTCCGACGAATTTAATACAGACGGTCTTCCCGATCCTGCAAAATGGGGTTACGACCTGGGTGGAGATGGCTGGGGAAATTCGGAATTGCAGTATTATACCAACCGGGCCGATAATGCCATTGTTCAGGGTGGAATTTTAAAGATTAAAGCCCTTAAGGAAACTTTCGGTGGAAGAATTTATAGTTCGGCCAGGCTATTGTCGCTTAACAAGTTTGCTTTTACTTACGGAAAGGTGGAGGTAAGAGCTAAAATACCATCG
>JBBQVY010000177.1:0-10450 GCA_038211085.1 Chitinophagales bacterium
CCAATTGTATGTTGGGAAGCCCCAATTCTGTCCTTTCACTGCAAAATCATCCGGAGGTGCACCAGCCTGTTCATCCATATTATATAGTGAGGGGTTTGCCCATGCGTCGCAGCCGTAGCGATAGATTCCGATGGGTATGTCCCCCTTGATAATAATTTTCTTTTTATGAGCGTAGCTTTTTGCTTCATTTAATTGCAGGTGCAAATGGTATTGCACAAAGTAGAAGAATTCGATATCATCATACTGGCTTTTACCGGGCGAGGCATATTTCTGAATAGTTGATTCATTAAATTTTTTATGACTTTTCCATTTTGTAAAATCAGGAGTTTTATACTTATCCCGCAGGTAGGAAAACACAGCATAAGGTACAAGCCATTCCCTGTTGATCTCAAAAAATTCGAAATAATCCGGATCATTTTTAACCGAATTTTTTGCAGCGGCATATAATTCTTTTAGGGCAGATAATTTGAATTTCATTACCTGCTCGTAATCAAAACAAGCCAACTCATTAAGTTGCTTTTTCTTTTTTTTAAGTGGCTTAACGATTTTTGAAAACTCTTTTCCAGCTACCTTCTCCAGGTTAATGTATAAAGGATGCAGTGCAAAAGCCGATATGGCCGCATACGGATAGGAATCTGTCCATTTATGATTTGCAGTAGTATCGTTTACAGGCAGAATTTGTATAAGCCTTAAACCAACTTGCTCCGCCCAATCTACAAGAGGTAGCATGTCAGTAAACTCACCTACGCCAAAGCTTTTCTCCGAGCGAAGGCTAAAAACGGGAATAGCAACTCCGGCGCCTTTCCATGGCGATACCCCGCTCTGCACAAATCCATCATGAATTATTGTAAGCGGGGGACTATTCCATTTATCTTTTTGAACGAGGCGATTGCCACCGGTTTCAAACCTTATAAATTTTTTCTCAGTAAGGTTGTAAATTCCATATTTATAGGTAAGAGGAAGCCCGTCCGGCTCAAGCTCAAGCTGTGCAACAAACCAGTTATTTTTTGCCTCCATAAGCAATGGCTCAGTTATGTCCCAATATTTTAGTTTTTTTGATGACCCTGACATGCATACAATCTCACCAGGTTCCAGCAAGGGAGCTTTTACACGGAATTCATGGGTATATTTCCCGGGTGAAGCAGCTTTTATTTTAGGTACATGCTGAAGTAATACTTTGCTGAAAGGCCTCGTAAAGAAGACATTTGCAATATTGGAATCTGCGTTCCAGGTATCAACCACAGAAATAACTTTCTTTTTGATAAGAGATACATCAATCGCCCTGTCATCCTCTCCGTCGTACACCTTACTTCCGTCTTTATCTTTTAATATATACTTGTATAGAATAATGTCATCAAAATCACCCGGTAAATCTACTGTTAAAAACCACGACTCACCATCCAGGTAGACCATTGGAACTGCATTTGAAATCTCGCCGTTACCTAAAAAATTATTATTACCGCAAATAAAAAGTTCCTGAGCAAATTCAGTATGGAAGTTTATAAAAAAAGTTATCGTCATTACGTATAATGGTTAAAGGAGCGGCAATTTAATCAGTTTAGTTTAGAATGTAAAAAGCAATGTAAGATGTCTCTAATGTACGAAGCGGGAATTATTAAGCCAAGTTTATGATTAAGATTGTAATTAAAAAACTGGACGAAGTGAATATGCAAATATTATGACGAAGATGCAATGTCTTCGGCCCTTGCTTTTTGAATTTTCTAGAATAAAAAGAGGAAGCCAAACCATATAATAAAAAATCCAAAACCAAGCCATGCGGATCTTATTTTATTTTTTTTCGTAGGTCCGCCTTTTCTTAATGGAGAAGTGTAAGCGGCTAAAATACCGAGAGGCCCTAATATCGAGGTTATCACAAACCAAAGAGCATCGAATTTAAATTTCTCTTTTGCGGGATCGTAGTAATCAGTAATTAGCAAATCCGGATTGTTCCTTAGTTCACGCTTCAACCTTCGTTGAATTACTTTAAAATATATTCTTTGCGGAAGGTTAAGCTTCTTGCCCGTAATTACTCCAAATTCTTTTGCCGATAGTTTTACAAAAACAGACGCACGTAGGTATTTAATGCCGGCAGGAGAAATATGATTTTCAGGGATTATAGATTTTCCTATTGAGAATGAAAAACCTTTAATATTTAAAACCAAAATAAAAATTAATAAAACAGGTGAGGTTAAGATAGTTCTTCTCATAGTTTAAATGAACGTTTTAGTATTTCAAAATTTTGCCTTGCAAATGTAATTTTTAATTTAAGCATACCCAATAAAAAAGAGGTGGCAAATTTGCCGCCTCTTTAATTTATTTATTACAGAAAGATCAATGATTTACTTAGCTTTTTTAATCTGCCATCTGAAACATCTACCGGATTGTGATCCCAGCATTAGCCGATTTTTTGAATTCCCAGTCACTTTTATTGTTCCATCGCTCCCGAGCTTTATAAAAGCTATATGCTTTTTTTAAGATATAATTCTTAATTTTTTATCACCTGGCGGATAATATTAATTCCTCCACCTGTTACACTCAGCTGATAAACTCCCGTTGCAATAACTGTTGATGACTCTATGGTTTCAGTCGCTGAGCCACCTGCATGCTTTATGACTTTGCTTATTACTTGCTGGCCAAGTTTATTAGTTAAGGCTATTGTATAAATTCCTTTCTGTAGGTTTATCTCTAAAGCAATGTTATTCCCTCTTATCGGGTTAGGGAAAATTGTTATCTTATTTTTGGAGGCATTGTTCAAGTTTACTTTTAGCACCTGGCTATAAGTTACTTTTCCTGTTTCAATTATTTTTATCCTGTAAAAGTTTACGCCGCTGAAGGGATTTGGGTCAAACAGATTATATTTTATAACAACACTGCTGTTGCCATTTGCCTGAACACTTCCCATTGTTATAAACTGCTGTCCGTTCTGTGATTTCTCCACTTCGTACCTGTCTATATTGCTTTCCTGTTGAGCCGTCCATTCAATCTGCACTCCTGCATTTTTTTGATATGCCTTAATATCTGTAAGGGCAACAGGGGCTGCAGAAAGATCAATCTGAAAGACGGAAACTGAGGCTGAACTATTATTAGCTACTGCAATTTCAGGAATCCCACTTGCATCTCCATCCACATCAACGATTGCAACAGAAATAGGGCTAGCGTCTGTTGTAAAGTCAACTTTAGGAGCAAACGAAGAGGCACTAATACTGCCTGAGGTGGAAGTATTTCGCAGTACTGATATATTAGCTGAATTCGTATTAGCAACCACCAGGTCGGGCTTGGCATCTCCATCTACATCGCCGATCGCAACATAACGGGGAGCCGTACCAGCAGTAAAATCTACTTTTGGAGCAAATGAAGATGCATTAATAATGCCTGAAGTAGAAGTATTATGGAATACTGATACAATAGTAGAGGCAGGTGATGTAGCGTTATTAGCAACCACAAGGTCAGGCTTGCCATCTCCGTCCAGATCACCGATAGCAACATTGCGGGGAATAGCCCCGGTAGCAAAAGCTACTTTAGTGCTAAAAGACACACTTCCGGGAGTGGAAGTATTTCGCAGTATTGATACAGTGTTAGTAGAAACTTCTGCATTTGTAACCGCAAGGTCGGGCTTGCCATCTCCGTCCAAATCACCAATAGCCACAGAAACAGAAGTAAGTCCAGAAGGAAAGTCAACTTTAGCAGCAAAGGAAATACTACCTGGTGTGGAATTATTGAGCCTTACTGATACAGAACTTGCGCCTGAATTGGCATTCACAATATCAGGCTTGCCATCTCCATCCACATCGCTGATTGCGCCAAAAACAGGTCCGGTAAAACCCGAAGCAAAATCTACTTTGCAGCAAAAGAAGATGCATTAATAATGCCTGAAGTGGAAGTATTGCGCAGTACTGATATATTAGCATTAGTAATAACCGCCAGGTCCGGCTTACCATCTCCATCTACATCGCTTATTACAACATATTCAGCAAAGGTGCCGGAAGGAAAATCTACCTTAGGGGCAAAAGAAGATGCATCTACAGTGCCCGAAGTAGAAGTATTGTGAAGTACTGATATAGTATTAGAGCCTCCATTAACAACCACCAGGTCGGGCTTGCCATCTCCATCTATATCGCCGGCTGCAACATTACGAGGATTAGTACCCGCAGTAAAATCAACCTTTGGCTTATAAAAGTTAGCAAGTATCCCTGTGCCAAAAGGATTTGCAAAAGTAGTTATAAATGGTTTGGAAGAATAAGCGGTTAAGAATGTAGCATTATCAAGTACCGATATAGACTGATAGGTTACACCAGGTGGTACAGTTACGGCTAAGCTCATAGTTGTACCGGATGTAACTGTAGCCTTTACCGCACCAAAATATACAATGTTATTGGCAGGCACAGCATTAAAGTTTGTACCTGTTATAGTTATGCTAGTGCCCACGGAACCGCTCGAAGGGTTGAATGAGGTAACGACAGGTGGCTGCGGATTGCTACAATTTGACGGTAACGTACCCTCTTGTAATTGACCCCTTATTTCTCCACCCGGCGATGCGCTAGTATGAATATTTACATACCATAGCCCGCTAAGAAGCTGAGTTTCCTGAGCAGCAGTTAGAACATAGCTATTTGAGTAAGATCCGGATGTTACGCCTACCGGGAAGCCTGCAAAACTAATTACCGGTGAAACATTAACACCTGGCGCAGCAGGTCCATGAAAATGAGCAACTGTTGTTGGACTCGCTAAACCTGTGAATACAAGATTAAAACTTAATGTATTTGTTGCATCAGTATAAGTTCCGGTTAAATTTGCTATTCCGGTTGAGGGATTTGCCGGAACTTCCTGAGTTCCTGATAATGTGATATTAAATGATGAGGGTGCGGCTTCAGTTAATTGGCCGCGGATTTCCCCACCCGCAGATGCAGAGGTGTGAATATTTACATACCATTGTCCGCAAAGAAGCTGTGTTTCCTGTACAGCAGTTAGGGTATAGCTATTTGAATAACTTCCGGATGTTACGCCTACGGGGAATCCTGCAAAACTAATTACAGGTGAAACACTGACACCTGGCGCAGCAGGTGCATGAAAATGAGCGACGGTTGTGGGACTCGCTAAACCAGTGAACACGAGATTAAAACTTAAAACATTTGTTACATCATCATAAGTTCCGGTTAAATTTCCCAATCCTGTTGAGGGATTTGACGGAACTTCCTGGGATCCGGTCAAAGCAATATCAATTGTAAAAACTGTAGCAAAAGATTTTTTTGGAATAAATAAAACTACGAAGAGAAGAAATGCAAATAATGATTTGCAGAAAGCGGGTAAATGTTTAGACATGTGTTTAAGTTTAAAAAAACGATTAAAAAAATTAAGCGACTTTATAAAAAAAATTGTGGAGGGAGGCAGACGTTTGTTAACTACTGAATAAGAAAATTAAGCTTTATTTTAGTCTTTAAAAAAAATGTATAAAAATCCCTGTTTAAGAGGATAAATTTTAAAAAATAAAAAAAGGTTACCCAGTTGGGTAACCTAAATATAAAAAGATACGATAAATTTATTTCACTTCTTCAAACTCAGCATCTGTAACATTATCACCCGCATTTGCTTCAGCACCCTCTGGTTGAGCGTGTGGCTGTCCGTCACCGCTACCATTTGTACCTCCGGGTTGTTCCTGCGTTGCTTTATACATTTCTTCACTTGCGGCAGTCCATGCTGCATTCATTTCTGCAACAGCGGTATCAATTGCACTCACATCCTGCTGCTTATGTGCTTCTTTCAATTTTTCCAAAGCAGACTCAATGGGCGCTTTTTTATCGCCAGATATTTTATCGCCATATTCCTTCATTTGCTTTTCTGTCTGGAATATAAGACTGTCTGCCTGGTTAATTTTCTCCACTTTTTCTTTTGCAAGCTTATCAGTTGCTTCATTTGCTTTAGCGTCATTTTTCATTTTTTCTATCTCCTCTTTGCTTAAGCCGCTGCCCGCTTCGATGCGTATGTTATGAGACTTACCTGTTCCTTTATCTTTCGCCGAAACATTCAGGATACCATTTGCATCAATATCAAAAGCTACTTCCACCTGAGGAACACCTCTTGGCGCAGGGGGAATACCATCAAGATTGAAAGTACCCAGACTTTTATTCTGGCTTGCCATTGGCCTTTCACCCTGCAGTACGTGTATTTGAACACCCGGCTGGTTATCGCTGGCAGTGGAGAATGTTTCCATTTTTTTAGTAGGAATAGTAGTGTTACTTTCTATAAGCCTTGTCATCACACCGCCCATGGTTTCAATACCGAGAGATAGTGGCGTTACGTCGAGTAACAAAACATCCTTTACCTCACCAGTCAAAACACCACCTTGTATTGCGGCACCTATTGCAACTACTTCATCAGGATTCACGCCTCTGTTAGGCTTTTTTCCAAAGAATTTTTCTACCATTTCCTGAACTTTAGGAATACGGGTAGAACCACCCACAAGAATTACTTCATTAATATCTGATACCGACATGTTCGCGTCTTTTATAGCTGCCTCACATGGCTTAAGACATCTTGTAAACAAATCATCAGCGAGCTTTTCAAAATGGGCACGTGTAAGTTTTTTCACTAAGTGCTTAGGCACACCATCCACGGCAGTAACATAAGGAAGGTTTATTTCAGTTTCGCTGGAAGAAGACAATTCAATCTTAGCTTTTTCAGCAGCTTCTTTTAAGCGTTGCCATGCCATCGGGTCTTTATGAAGATCGATTGCCTCATCTTTTTTAAATTCTGCTGCAAGCCAATCCATTATCACTTTATCGAAGTCATCACCACCAAGGTGCGTATCACCATTAGTAGATTTTACTTCAAACACACCATCACCTAATTCAAGAACAGAAATATCAAACGTACCACCACCAAGGTCAAACACCGCAATTTTTTGATCTATACTTTTTTTATCAAGACCATAAGCAAGGGCTGCCGCTGTAGGTTCATTGATAATACGACGAACGTTAAGGCCGGCTATTTCACCTGCTTCTTTTGTTGCTTGCCTTTGTGAATCATTAAAATAGGCAGGAACAGTAATTACCGCTTCATTTATTTCCTGGCCTAAATAATCTTCTGCAGTTTTCTTCATTTTTTGAAGAATCATTGCAGATATTTCCTGTGGAGTATAAGGCCTTCCATCAATATCAATTCTTACTGTATTATTATCACCTTTAATTACTTTATAACTCCAATGGCCTGCTTCACTTGTAACCTCATCCCATTTATGCCCCATAAAGCGTTTAACACTCATAATTGTATTGTGAGGATTTGTAATCGCCTGACGTTTTGCAGGATCACCCACTTTTCTTTCGCCATTTTTAAGGAAGGCGACTACCGAAGGTGTAGTTCGGCGTCCCTCGTCGTTAGCAATTACAACGGGTTCATTACCCTCCATAACAGCTACACAACTATTTGTTGTACCGAGGTCAATACCTATAATTTTTGCCATAATATGTTGATTTTTTTTATTTGTTGGTAAGCTTATGACAAGCTTTATGCCAATGGGGGAAAAGTGCAAAAATGGCAGGCGTTAAAGATTTTAGTTTGGCAAGACTTCTGAGTAAAGCTGGCTGGCAAGATGAAAATATTTGCCGGCCGGTTCATTCGTCCATTGGACCCAATACAGTATTAGATGTTTTGAAAGTAAAATGTTTTTGAGAGAGATAGCTAAAGGCGACCACGAAGCAGGTTGCAAAAAAGCGTGCTATGGTAGGATAAAAGTGCATAGCTTCTACAAGCACTTTAATAATGGAATAGTTAAGTGCCAGGTTAACCAATACAATTAGTACATATCTGAATAATTGAATTCTTCCTTTCAATTGAGACTCGTTAAAAACTATATATTTTGACAATAAAAAGCCAGTGGGGAAACTTACAACAAATGCCATCCCCAGGGCGGCAGTATAAGGTTCAAATACAATAAAGCCAAGATCAAGGACTTGCTTGTGAAGTATAAAATTGTAACTGATGAAATAAATGAAAATATCCAGGATCATATTACTGCCTCCGCAAACTGCATAGCGAAACGTTTGCAATGGCATAAATCTCCGGAACGCGGGATAAAAAAAATCTATAAAATTGATTAGCTTTTGGCGCATTATTATTTTACATAAACATAAAAATAAAATTCCCAATCAATGAGTCGATCGGGAATTTTATTAAAAGAATATTTGAAAATTATTTAAATACATACCGCAAGCCTATCCCTAATGAGAGGTTAGATCCCGTGCTGGGAGCCAGGTAAAAGAATGGATCAAAGCCAAGACTCACATCAATTGGAGCATCAGCAAATTTGTAATCAATGCCACCTGTGAGACGTAAGGCAAAGGAGGTCTCACTGTTCTTGCGAGTCCCAAACCCCAACATACCGCCACCGCCTACAAAGTATTGTAGGCCCTCTGCTCCCGCGATAGGCCCCTGGTATTCATACAATCCCTCAAGCCCAACTCCACCACTAAAGAAAAGTAATGAGCCTTCCAAAGCAGTATGTTCGGCTGTCGAGTGCCTTATATTAAGTCCGCCAATTGAGCCGTCTCCGGTGTAAAATTTTGCACCAAATGCAGTTCTGTATTCCTGCGCATTGGCTCCTGTAGCGGCAATGGAGATAAAAGCAAAAATTATTAAAGCTTTTCTTTTCATAAAATTAATTTAAGGGTGTAGTATGATTTTTTAAAAATTGTGCAAAAATATCTAATTGTAAAATTATAAGTGCAAATTTTATATACCGTTACGCAAGGTATTCATCGCGAGTGGCATTTGCTTTTTGGAAGGATAAAACTTTCTAAAAAATTGGTTAAAAATATCAGCAGCTATTCATTAATTGTATAGCTCTACGTGCAAATTCTTTATGCGTTCATCGGCAAGATACTCATCGTACGTGCAAAGCCTGTCAATAATTCCATTGGGTGTAATTTCAATAATACGATTGGCAACAGTTTCCATAAACTGGTGATCGTGGGTAGTGAGTAAAACAATTCCGGGAAAGTTTATCATCCCATCGTTGAAAGCCGTTATACTTTCGAGATCAAGATGGTTTGTGGGCTCATCTAACGTAACCACATTTGGATTTTGCAGCATCATGCGGCTTACCATGCACCTCACTTTTTCACCACCACTTAATACAGAAGTTTTCTTCTTGATTTCGTCGCCACTGAAAAGCATTTTCCCCAGGAAGCCTCTTAAAAAATCTTCATCAACGTCAGTATAATGATCGGGAACGTACTGCCTTAGCCAATCCATTAAGGTGAGATCGCCTCTGAAGAATTCAGTATTATCATTGGGAAGGTAAGCAGTTGTAATAGTGGTGCCCCATTCAAATTTACCGCTGTCTGCCTTCATCCTGTTATTAATAATTTCAAAAAATGAAGTGAGTGCTACGGGATCCTTACTTAAGAAGGCGATCTTCTGCCCTTTTACAACATCAAAGTTCACGTTGCTAAAAAGCTTTCTGCCATCGATACTTTTGCTAAGCTTTTGAACATTCAGTATCTGGTTTCCGGGATCTCTTTCAGGTTTAAAAATAATGCCGGGATATTTTCTATTGCTCGGTGTAATATCTTCAAACACCAGTTTATCCAATGCCTTTTTACGCGATGTTGCCTGCTTGCTTTTAGATGCGTTAGCGCTAAAACGGGCAATGAATTCAAGAAGATCTTTTTTCTTTTCTTCAGTCTTTTTATTCTTATCCCCCGCTTGCCTTGCAGCCAGTTGGCTGCTTTCGTACCAAAATGTATAGTTGCCTGTATAGATTTTTATCTTTTGCTTATCAACATCCGCCACGTGTGTACATACTGCATCAAGAAAGTGACGATCGTGACTTACTACTAAAACAATATTCTGATAATCAGCCAGGAAATTTTCAAGCCATGAAATGGTTTCCACGTCTAGGTTGTTGGTAGGTTCATCCAGTAATAAAATATCAGGATTGCCAAAAAGTGCCTGGGCAAGTAATACCCTTACTTTTACATTGGCACCTATATCTTGCATTAATGACTGATGAAGCTCTTCCGGCACACCTAATTCATTCAGCAAAGTAGCCGCATCGCTTTCGGCAGTATAGCCGCCCATCTCACCGAACTCTCCCTCGAGTTCACCAGCCTTCATTCCATCTTCTTCGCTAAAATCTTCTTTCAAATAAATGGCGTCTTTTTCGTTCATCACATCCCACATTCTTTTGTGCCCCATCATCACTGTGTGCAAAACACTTACCTCGTCAAATTCAAACTGGTCTTGCCTAAGCACGGCCATACGCTCTCCGGGCGTAATATTTACTGAACCTTTATTTGGCTCAATTTCGCCGCTTATTATCTTTATTAACGTGGATTTCCCCGCACCGTTTGCACCTATAACTCCATAGCAATTGCCCTTAATAAAATTGAGATTAACCTCATCAAACAAAACCCTTTTGCCATAAGCAAGTGTTACATTATTTACACTTATCATA
>JBBQVY010000178.1:0-10314 GCA_038211085.1 Chitinophagales bacterium
TGGTCCCTACCAAAACGTAATGGTGTTGTCACAGGCCGATTTGCGGGCCGGTTATTTATACGCTGAAAGCAGGTCTAATACAGGCATCCACGAATTTGTACATCTTATTGATAAAACAGATGCGGCTGTAGACGGCATTCCTGAAGCTTTACTAGCAGAAGATTATAGAGAAGAATGGCATCAGTTAGTTGTTGAAAATATACAGTTGATCAGGCAGGAGCAATCTGATATTGATGTGTACGGTGCTACAAACCGTGCAGAGTTTTTAGCGGTTATCTCAGAATATTTTTTTAAACAGCCGGAGCAATTACAACAAAACCATCCTCAGCTATTTAAGATGCTCAGCCGCATATATAGGTACAAATTCTCTGAAGAATAATTTGGTAAGAAGAAGAAGTATAAGCTATACCACTTCTAACAATGCTTCCTTAGTCGTAGCAATATCCACTTGGTTATTCAGCAGATTTTCTATCCAGTCATGCTGAAAATTGTCAATAAATACTTCAGGTACTTTTTCAAGTTTTGCTTCTAACAGATCGGCAAATGCATTGAAGTAAATGATAACATCTTCACGCTTATTTTTCTTTAACCAACGAAAACCTCCGGGTAAATTTTTCAATACTGATTTATCCTCCAGGTATTCCAAATTATGAATATCAGTTGGTGTTAATCCTAGTTTTTCAAGAGAAGAAATAAGCATTTGCACTGGTGCATCGGTTACGTAACAATACTCTTCGGCCAACTCAGTCCATTCACCTATGCCTGTGTGAGCAAAGGTTAAAATTTCCTGCCTGCTCAAATTGGTTACTACCTGCAAAAGGTTGCCACAGTTACAACTTCCATGATTTCCCCATGCATAACCGGCCCCATTTGAAAGGCGGGTAGCCGTTGTACGCAGTGCGTTTATTAATTGTTTTGATGGATGTGCCATAGTATTAAAGTTACTTATTAACAGTTGCCGCTTTTATTTTGTTGAAGGAGGGGTTAAAAAAGATGACAGGAAGAACGTTGTTCGTTGTTGTAAGAAAATATTCGTGCATTCGTGGCAAATAAGGAAAAATTGACGGAAAATTCCGTTGTGTTTCTCCGTGTCGTTGTGACGTTGTGGTTCAAAAAAAGATGTTAGTTGACAGATGACGGTTGACAGAAAAAAATCTTAGCGCTTCTTTGCGTCTTAGTGTCCTGGCGGCTAAAATCCCCCATGCCGCTTCCGTTCAATACCTTTCTCCTATTTTTGCCAGCATTGCAAACCCTCCATACATAACTGCCTTTTTTATCAACCGGATCAAAATTTTAAAGCATGAAGAATACGCCTTTTACTGAAAAACATATCGCCTTAGGCGCTAAAATGGCTGCGTTTGCAGGATATAATATGCCCATTAGCTATACAGGTATTAACGACGAACATGCTGCAGTAAGAAAAAACGCCGGCGTTTTTGACGTAAGCCACATGGGCGAATTTATTATTAAAGGTGAACATGCGTTAGACCTGATACAAAGAGTTACCACTAACGATGCATCCAAGCTAATTGCAGGTAAGGCCCAGTACAGTTGCCTGACAAACAAACAGGGTGGCATAGTAGACGATTTAATTGTGTACTGCCTGGAAGAAAATAAGAGTTACATGCTGGTGGTTAATGCAAGTAATATTGAAAAAGACTGGGAGTGGATCAGCAGCTTTAATATCAATAATGCTGAAATGCATAACATCAGCGATAAAACCTGCTTGCTTGCCATACAGGGTCCAAATGCCACAAAGATTTTGCAGCCACTTACAGACATTGAAATACTTAACCTTAAATATTACACATTTGTTCGGGGCACTTTTGCCGGTGTAAAAAATGTAATCATTAGTGCAACCGGATACACAGGTAGTGGTGGAGTTGAAATGTATTTTGAGGATAAAGACGGGGCTGCCGACAAAATTTGGGAAGCCATTTTTGCCACAGGAACACCACAGGGATTAAAACCCATTGGCCTGGGTGCAAGGGATACCCTTAGGTTAGAAATGGGTTATTGCCTGTATGGAAATGATATTGATGATACTACGAGCCCCCTGGAAGGAGGATTGGGTTGGATCACAAAATTTACAAAAGACTTTACTGCCCGTGACATTATAGAAAATCAAAAGGCAGAGGGAGTGACCCGAAAACTTATTGGGTTTGAAATGGTGGAGAAAGGTATCCCGCGTCATGGTTATGAAATATGCGATAAAGAGGGTGAGAAAATTGGAGAAGTAACCAGCGGAACACAAGCGCCATCATTAGGTAAGGCTATTGGTATGGGTTATGTAAACAAAGATTTTTACTCTGTCGATTCGCAAATATTTATTAAGGTGAGAGATAAATTGGTGGAAGCAAAAGTGGTAAAACTTCCTTTTTCAGCTTAAACCACATTTTGTTGCTGACCAGGGTTTTTAGAAATGAAAAGCGTGCAAAGCATTTTTATAAAGTCTTCACCTTTAAACCTTAAAAGAAAAGATACAGGTAATGCCGCTTATCCATTTAACCACTTTTATACAAGCCCCCATAAAACGCGTATTCGACCTAAGCAGGAGTATTGACTTTCATGTAGCAAGTATGCCCGACAGCAAAGAAACTGCAATAGGTGGAGTAACATCAGGTTTAATTAATGAAGATGAAACAGTAACCTGGCAGGCAGAACATCTTTTTAAAAAGCGAAATTTGAGGAGTAAGATTACCTCAATGAAACCCTATACTTTTTTTGAGGATACTATGATAACGGGTGATTTTAAAAGCCTTCGGCATGAACATCATTTTAAGCAGGTTGAAAACGGAACTATCATGATTGACCTGTTCTATTTTGAAGTTCCTTTTGGGGTGATTGGCCAGTTTTTCAACAAAATATATTTACAAGGATACATGAAAAAATTGCTGCAACAGCGGAACGATCATTTAAAACATGCCCTTGAAAATAATACCTGGAAAAAATATCTACACGAAACCGTCTCATTATAATTAGTAGAAATGAAAGTGAATGAGCGTTTAATCTTCCTTGCTTTTATAATCACTATAAATGCTTGTAGTCCTAAAATAACAGAGACAGGAAAAGCTTCTTTCTATGCTGATAAATTTAAGGGCAGAAAGACGGCAAGTGGCCAAATATTCAGGCAAAACAAAAGAACAGCAGCGCATAAAACACTGCCTTTTGGTACAAAAGTTAAGGTTACTAATCTAAGCAATGGCAAAACCGTAAAAGTTAGAATAAACGATCGCGGACCATTTGTGTCTGGCAGAATTATAGACTTGAGTAAAAAGGCAGCCCGAAAACTAAATATGATAGATGCAGGAGTATCGAATGTTAAGATCAGCTATAAACAAATAAAGTAACTGGGTTTAATAAATGTTTTGCAATGCTGATATGCTGAACTTTCATAATTAAACAGCCTTTGACAGTACGTATAAAGGCATTGTTGCTTTTGATATTGCATTCAGTGTCATAAAAACGACAATTGCTTCGTTATCAATTATTTTTTCTATAACTAAAGCATGAGAAGTTGGCACCGAGGGAAAGAGACTTTTATACTTTCTTTTAAACATTACATAGTCACCTACCCTTAAAGGTTGTTTAGGTTTTTTCTTTGAAAATTTATACGCAACAAAAACCATTATTATCAACAGTATAAAAAAAAGTCCTAAGTAAGCAACCATCATATACAAAAGTTTACAATGCTCGGGGCACTTCGCTATGTGTGTACATAAACAATGATATTGCCTGAATTTTACATACGTTATTTTATAAAAAGAGTTTTAAGAAATATTATAGGAGACAAGATTTATTTTCCTCTTATTTAAGCGGTAAATGGCTGAGAATTAATTAGGTTTATTTTGCTTTTCAATTTTTCGGATCATAAGATAAAACTCCATTAAATGAAACATTTTGTTCGGTTACGCTTGTTTGCCTTTGCTGCTGTCCTACTTGTCGCATCCTGTAAAAAGTCAACACCCCCCCAACTAAAATTTATACCAAAAGATGCCACAGTGGTTGCAGTACTGAATGCTGACCAGCTAAAGGATAAATTAGTTAAGAGCCAGGCATCGCTTCAAAAAATAATTTCAAATCTGTCAGGCAATAGCGATACTGCCATTGAAGCAGGAAAAAAGGAATGGGAAGCGCTCAAAAAATCGGGTATCGACCTTGAAAAAAATGTCTACATCTGGGTGGTGCAAAAAAGTGGAGCAAATGCCGGCGCGTCGTCCATGGCTAATAATATTACCGGCGTTGTTGCTACCATAAAAAGCAGCAACGATCTGGAAGCCTATGTAAAACTAAAAGACGCAACTCTTGAGGTTAAAAAAGATAAAAATTTTAGCTACACAACAAAAGATGGCGATAAAATGATTGCCTGGAACAACAACACTGTTGTTGCCATGTTTTACAACCGGGGTTACTCCGGAGGCATGGAGTACGATAGCCTGACCGGGGAATATACCATGAAAGCTCCGGCAGATGTCAACCTTACAAAAGAACTGATGACCGAAATGACGGCAAGCTTTACCCGGGCCGAGGGTGAATCGATGGCTTCTATAAAGTCTTTTACTGAGCTGGCTTCCGAAAAATCTGACCTGGCATTTTGGGCAAACCCTTCTTCTTCTATTGATGGTTTGGCCTTTCCACTCCCAAAAATTAAAGAGCTGGCGGAGGGCAACTACACAGCAGTCACTGTAAATTTTGAAGATGGAAAGATGGTGGTAAATAGTAAATCTTATGCAGGAAAAGCCCTGGCTGGTATATTCAAAAAATATAGTGGTCCAGAAGTAAATCTCGATCTTTTAAAGCGTTATCCCGCAGCTGATATAAATGGATTTATGGTATTTGCCTTCGACCCCCAAATTATTTCAGGTATTGTAAAGTATATGGAAGTAGGTGCTGTAGTTGATGGGTATGTTACCAAATTCATGGGTACTGATTATACACTGGAACAGGCTTTAAAAGCATTTAAGGGAGATATAGCTGTATTGGTTTCTGGTATTGGAATGAGGAGCCAGGATACTTTGAACCAAATGGGTGGCCGACCTTTAAGCATGCCGGTTGCAAAAATGATATTTACCATGCCTGTTGGCGATAAAACGGAAATGACCAAAATAATGGATCGATTGGTTACTATGAAAATGCTTGAAAAAACAAGCAGGGGTTATGAATTGCAGGGAACGTTTGGTTTTGGTCTTACCGGTTTGGCAGACAATGAAAGCATCACCATTGCCTCAGACAGTCAACTACTACAGGCTTACAAGGCAAAAGCAAATGCAACACCCAACATCGATTTTAAGCCTTACGCTGGCAAATCTGCTGCAGCCTATTTTAATATTACCTCAGCCTTAAACAACCTGTCTACGTCAAAACAAGATGATTCAACTTTTAATTCAATGGTGAACAATGCCAAAACAACTTTTAAAGAAGTGGTGGCACATTCCGACAATTTTAAGGGTGATGCTATTGCCAGCCATTTTGAGTTGCGATTTGTAAATGAGAAAGAAAACAGCCTCGTCTCTTTTTTAAGCTTTCTTGCACAGGCAAGCGAAGGTGTAAAAAAAGATAAGGCGATTACCGTTTCTGATGTAGAATTGAAAAACTAGAACCGTTTAGAGGAAGCTGTTTAAAAAACAATTTTAATACTTGAAATTTCTTATTAACTCCGTGTACTTAGTGGCTTAAACTTTTGTATTTCTCTGTGGTTAATTTTTTTACCACGGAGGGCACGAAGAAAAAGTCAACACAAAGAACAAAAAGAAAAAAGCATTTTCATTTTGAAACACCTTCTAGGGTAACTGATTTTATTTTGTTCAAAATAGATTTTGAGTCTGCTTACCAATCCACAAGCAGCATTGTTGTTAATTGAATTAGTATGGAGATTGTTCTTGACAAACTGGTACCAATACCGCTGAAAGAAAAATTCAGTAAGCGAAACTCTGGTATCTGGAATACTGAGGTAACTTTTAAAGCAGGAGAGCAAATACATATCCAGGCACCAAGTGGCAGTGGCAAAACAACACTTGTTCATTTAATTTATAAACTAAGGCACGACTACGAAGGGCAAATAATGTATGATGCAAAAAAGCTAACAGAAATAAAAGACCAGGAATTAGCAGACACCAGGCAGAAAAAGATCAGCATCATATTCCAGGATTTACGCTTGTTTGAAAACCTGACCGCCCGTGAAAACATAGAATTGAAACGGGTTTTAACTACCCCGCTTTATGAGGCTTCAATGATTGATGAAATGGCCAATGGCTTAGACATCTCTCACATCCTGCATCAAAAAGCCGGGGTTTGCAGTTATGGAGAACAGCAACGCATTGCAATTATCAGGGCACTTATGCAGCCTTTTAACTGGCTTATTATGGATGAACCTTTCAGCCACCTGGATAATGAAAACATAAGCAAAGCTGCCAAATTAATTGAAGAAGAATGTATTAAAAGACAAGCAGGATTATTGATAACTGATCTTGAAGAAGACCTGCATTTCAACTACACAAAACGTTTTCAATTATAAGTTTAGCAAAGGCCGCCCGTTAACCAAAAGCATACATGTTACAGCAGATTTTAAAAAAAATAATAAGCACGGGAGTTGGCAAATGGCGCTTTATAGCTGCAGGGGCAGGTCTTTCAATTGCCCTGCTGCTTATACTATCGGCTGTACAAATACAGGTAAACTATCATGAGCTTTTGTATGGTTCAGGCAACCAGGATAGTATTGCAAACTTTTTGGTCATCAATAAAAAAATTGATGGTAACTCACTTACTAACACCTTATCAGCACAGGACATTCAACAATTAAAAAGCCAGCCTTTTGTACAGTCTATCGGCCAGTTAACCAGCAGTCGCTTTAAAGTTTCGGCGCAAAGCCCCAGCGAACGTTTTCCTTTTTACACAGACCTGTTTTTTGAAAGTGTGCCCAACGAATTTATTGACGTGCAAAGCACCGACTGGACATGGAAAGAAGGCTCTGCAAATATTCCAATGGTTATTCCAAACCAGTTTTTAGACCTGTACAATTTTGGATTTGCCCCCTCACAAAACCTGATACAGTTAACGCAATCAATGGTAATGGCACTTCCTGTGGTCATTAACATTCACTATAACGGGCAGGTAATACCTTTTACGGGCAGGGTTGTTGGCTTTAGCGACCGCATATCTTCTGTACTGGTACCACAAAACTTTTTAGAGTGGGCTAACAAGCAGTATGGCTCACAGCAAGCCGGCGAAACTTCACGGGTAGTCATTCAAACCAAAGACCCTGGTAACCCCGCTTTGGTGCAATATTTAAAAGAAAACAACCTGGTAACCGATGCTGATAAAACACGCTTTAGTAAGTACCGCCAAATTGTAAATGCAATAGTCAGCGCCTCCTGGATTACAGGTGCAATCATGTTATTATTTGCTTTATTGGTATTGTCACTTTTTATCCAGCTTACCATTTCATCTACAAAAAAAGAAATAGGCTTACTAATTATACTTGGCGCTTCCCCTAAACAATTACAGCAATTCCTCCTCAGGCAATTTTTACCCGGTAATCTTATGATAACCGTTCTGTCTCTTTTAGCAATAGCTGGACTGCAATGGTGGGTGCAAAAACTGCTGGCTAACCAAAACATGATAGTAAGTCCATGGATATCAATTTATACCATCATGGCCGCCCTTGCTATCATTCTTGTTTTATGGTTGGTTAATATCCGAACCATAAAAAAGTATGTTCAACTCAATTCGCAATAAACATTTGTTTTAGTAAACGTTTAGCAAGTCATGCTAATTTATTTAGTATTTTTGCGTATATGAACGACCGTATCCAGGAGAAACTTAGCATACTTGCCGACGCTGCCAAGTATGATGTTTCCTGCTCTTCTTCGGGTAGTAAACGCAAGAATGATTCAAAAGGATTGGGCAATGCAAGCAATGGAATTTGCCACACGTACACGGCTGATGGTCGTTGTGTTTCGCTGCTAAAAATATTGCTTACCAACCATTGCATATACGATTGCGCCTATTGTGTTAGCCGCAAAAGCAACGATATTAAGCGGGCGGCTTTTACTGTTCAGGAAGTGGTAGACCTTACCATCAACTTTTACCGCCGCAACTACATCGAAGGTTTGTTTTTAAGCTCCGGCATTTTTAGCAATGCAGATTATACCATGGAGCGTTTGGTTCGCATAGCAAAAAAATTAAGGCTCGAGGAAAACTTCAACGGGTACATCCATCTAAAATCAATACCCGGTGCTTCGGATGAATTACTTGCTGAGGCCGGTTTGTATGCTGACAGGCTAAGCATGAATATAGAAATGCCCACAGAAACCAGTTTAAAATTGTTGGCCCCTGACAAGAAAAGGGAAGACATGATTAAGCCTATGACTTTTGTAAAGAATGCCATTATTGCAAACCGTGGCGAAAAACAATTGCGTGTAAAAAAACCACTCTTTGTTCCGGCGGGGCAAAGTACGCAAATGGTTATAGGTGCCACACCCGAAAGCGACTGGCAAATCCTAAAATTATCGGATGGCTTTTACAAGCATTTCAATTTAAAGAGAGTTTATTATTCAGGCTATGTGCCTATAAGCAACGACAATCGTTTACCAGCTTTTGGTACACCGGTACCTATGGTTAGAGAAAACCGTTTGTACCAGGCCGATTGGTTGATGCGTTTCTATGGTTATGGCGTTGATGAAATTGTTTCGGCTGATGATCCTTTTTTAGATATGCAAATCGATCCCAAATTAAACTGGGCATTAAAAAACCTGCACCAGTTTCCGGTTGATATCAATAAGGCAGATTTAAGTATCATTAAACGTATACCGGGTATAGGGTTACAATCGGCCTATAAAATTTTTGAAGCCCGCAAGTTTACCCGCCTTACCTGGGATCATTTAAAGAAATTTAATATTGCTGCTAATCGTGCCCAGTATTTTGTCAACTTAAAAATTGACGACTGGCTGCGTAAAGATTATTCACCCCAGCAAATAAAAAATTTCATCCTCTCTGCAGGTAACAGCAAGTTTGCCTCAAATCATTCGCCCCAATTATCCTTGTTTTAAATGATGCAAACCATTTTATACGATGGAAGCTATGGCGAATTTTTATGCGCCGTATTTGATGTGTACGATTACAAATTTGTACAGGTTGACGTTTGTACAAAAGATCGGTTTAAGGGTAACATCTTTGATAAAGTGCATCATGTTCATTTTAATAAAGAACATAGCGACCGGGTTTTAAAAGGGTTGAAACAAAAAGTATCCGCTGAAACTTTATTTGATATTTACCGTGCATTTCTGTCTGAAGTTGAGGGTATAGAAAATACTTTGCTACGCTTTATTCAATACATCTATAGTAATAAAAACTCCGTTGAAAAAGACTTTAGCCACCCCGCTGTAATTGCTATTGCCGACACGGTAAAAAAGGTTCGCAGAGAAAAACATCGGATGGAGGCATTCATCCGTTTTCAAAAAACAAAGGATGGAATGTTTTATGCCATTATTGAACCTGACTATAATGTATTGCCACTTATCATCAGGCATTTTAAAAACCGGTATGCCGACCAAAGATGGATTATTTATGATACCCGGCGCAAATTTGGTATTCATTACGATGGCACTAATTGCTCAGAAATAACGATAGACTTTCCTGCCGCTAATATAGAAGTGAATAAAGATGAAACACCATTAGACGAGCAGGAAGAACTCTACCAAAAACTATGGCAATCCTACTTTAAAAGCATCAACATAGAAGCCCGCAAGAACACCAAACTTCACCTGCAACATGTGCCTCGCAGGTATTGGCGTTATCTAACGGAGAAACAGGTGATGTTGTAATGGTTAGCATGCTACTTCAATGTCTAAGCTTTAGAAATAAGAATATTGGTAGTGATGCTGCCAAATTCATAAAAAAAGTGAGGTTTGAGCAGGCAGTATAAAATACTCCACGTCATTGGGAGGTGGAACAGCCTGTCCCGATTTTTTTCGGGAACGAAGCAATCCTTTTAATTATGGCAGATCTGCCGAAAATTCAGGGGATTGCCTCGTTCTTGCAAATGACAGATTTGTAAGCAATTGGTGAAGTTTCCCCGCTTTTTCAAGGAGGGGACCGATTTTATGCTTGCATAAAATCAGGGGTGGTTAAACTCCGCTTTAATTTTTCTAATACCCAGGCGATATCTTCATATACCCACTTGTTTTCGAAGCGGATCACTTTTATTCCTGTACTTTTTAGATAATTTTTTTTGACACGATCTTTCTCAATGCCTGGATCCCAAAAATGATCTTCACCATCCAACTCAATCACTAATTTTTCGGATAGGCAATAGAA
>JBBQVY010000179.1:0-10301 GCA_038211085.1 Chitinophagales bacterium
TTTACATAACGATCGCCTTTTTCTTCCTCTTTAAACATTTGAGCACCACCTGCACCACAACATAATCCATTGCTTCTGCAACGCTTCATTTCAATCAATTCAGCATCCAGGGCTTCCAATACTTTACGGGGAGCTTCATAAATATTATTCGATCTGCCCAGGTAACAACTATCGTGGTAGGTAATTTTCTTTCCTTTAAAACTTCCTTCCTCTTTCATTTTAATCTTACCATCATCAATCAGTTGTTGCAATAACATGGTATGATGCATCACTTCATAAGTTCCACCCAATTCAGGATATTCATTTTTTAAAATATTAAAACAGTGGGGGCACGTAGTCACTATTTTTTTTATGCCATATCCATTTAATACCTGGATATTTTGATAGGCCATCATTTGAAAAAGAAATTCGTTGCCGGCACGCCTTGCCGGGTCGCCGGTACATGCTTCTTCTTTACCCAGTATGGCATATTTGTAACCTACTTTGTCTAAAATGGTAGCAAAAGCTTTGGTTATTTTTTGAGCCCTTTGGTCAAAACTACCGGCGCAGCCTACCCAAAATAAAATATCCGGAACCTCTCCGTTAGCCATCATTTCCGCCATTGTAGGTACTGTCATGAACGCATATTAATTAAGTTTTAAAAATACATTGACTGAAGTGATATCCTAACTTTTGCCAGGGTAATAAAGATAAAATTTTACATACTATATGTGCATCATTTAAAACGTTAAACAAACCAAGGAGGCTTTGATCAAAAGCCTGTCAACCTTATGTATTAGATTTGCACGCCTAAAGTTGAAGCATTGATTAAAACGTGGCAAAAAATTTCAGATTGGGAGAAGTGGCCGTTCTTTTTAATCTACTCACCATTGATTTTTTTGTGGATGTATTATGCAATGCGGGCAAGAGCTATCTGGTATTTTAGCCCGGTAAACCCTACACTAGAGTTTTCGGGTTTTGAAGGAGAAGGCAAACGCGAAATGTATGACCTGATGCCATCTAAATATTATCCCCCAACCACTTATATTAATCCCGGTTTGCCTGAAAATGTATTGTTGAATGATATAAAACTTGCACAGATCAACTATCCATTAGTGGTGAAGCCTGACAGGGGTATGCAGGGTGTTTTGTTCAGAATAATTGAAACAGAAGAACAATTAAAACAATATCACAGTAAGATGCCGACAGAATACGTGGTACAGCAATTTGTTGACCTGCCTTTGGAGTTCAGTGTTTTTCATGTGAGGTATCCCGGTGAGAAAAAGGGCATTATAACCGGTTTTATTTTAAAGGAATATTTATCGGTAATGGGTGATGGACAATCAACTCTTTTAATGCTTATGCAACAAAATAAAAGAACCCAATCAAGGCTGGAAGAAATGAAAGCAAAACACCTGGAAAGATTAGCACTCGTAATACCTGCAGGGGAAACATATTATTTAAGCTATGCAGGCAATCACAACCGTGGTGCAAAGCTTGTAAACCTCAACAACGAAATTGACCAACAACTACAAAATACTATTGATGAAATAAGTAATAATTGCAAAACTTTTTTTTACGGCAGGTACGACTTAAAATGTACCTCTCTTGCTGACCTTAAAGCTGGTAACAACATTTCAATTCTTGAATTTAATGGCACCGGTGCTGAACCCAATCATATTTACGATTGTAGCCTCTCTTACTTCCAGGCGTTAAAAGAGATAGCCCGGCATTGGAGGCACATGTATAAAATTGGGCGCATCAATAATGCTGCGGGTGTGCCTTACTGGAGGTTTAACAGGGGCCGAAAATACCTTGTGCAGGCAAAGAAATTATTCAACATACTTCGCAAACTTGACCTTGAAACCTCCATTGCATAATAATGTTTCCGTACACCCAGTCAATAATGATTACTACAAACAATTTTATAGACAATACATTTGACTAACTCCTTAACACTATGCCAGATTTTTTGCGGGTACTTTTTTTAGGTATGCTGGTAAGTTTTCTTGGCCAGCTTCCATTGGGCAACGTAAACATAGCTGCAACCCAGTTAAATGTTCAGGAAAGCCAAAAAAATGCGTGGAAATTTGCAGCAGGATTGGTTGTTGTCGAAATTGTTTACCTGCGGCTTTCACTTACAGGGATTAACTGGATCATTACTAACAAGTTACTTTTTATCATTCTTGGCTGGGCAACTGTAGCCCTCTTTTTGATTTTGGGGATTGCCAGCTTTATAGCCGCACGCAAACAAACCGAAGATAAAAAGGCGCTTATGTTGGATAACAAGCTCGACCGGTTTTTGCTTGGGTTGAGTATAAGTGCGGTTAATCCTGTTCAAATTCCTTTTTGGATAACATGGAGCCTATACCTCATTAATGCTAAAATGCTGCACCCCATAGCAGTTGAGTACAATTATTTTACCATTGGTGCCGGGGTTGGAACGCTTGCAGGACTGGCTGTTTACATTTACGGGGGTAAATGGGCTATTAAAAAAATAAAAGCCAATAATAAGTCGCTTAATAAATTTATGGGTCTTGTGTTTATAATAGTAGCCATGCTACAACTATACAAGATGATCTATATGCCATGGACGGATACCCTTAAATAGGAACCCAAATTATTTATTCTTATTGATAGAGGAGGTAACCTTATGTATACTATGTACCTGGCAGGATGACTCAAGATATTCAGGAAACACAACCTTGGCTAAAAGGTTTATTTACGCTCGTTTGCCCTGTGACAGATTAGTTCGATAGAAAAACTAAAAGCCAAAGCAAAGGCTATTGTTTGCCAGATAGACTGTGCATTTATTATTGAAACCACAATCATTACCAGGCAAAAAATGCTGGTAACTACAGTAAGGGCATTCTTTTCGGTAAAGTATTTTTTTAGCATAAATAATAGGAGGATGTTTCGTACTGCAAATTAAAGGAGTGCCTTTACATCTTCAAACACTCACATGATAAAGGCACTTAACTTTCTCTTAAAATTATTTTAAGATTATTGAGTAACGCATTTAGGAACTAAATATTGCATTTGGCAGAAGTTGTTGAAAGTTAGAAAAGTATTGTTTAACTTAATAGTATTAAAATCTGAATCATGAATCAACATACTATTTCACGAATCGCCGTTAGCGTACTGGGTATTGTATTGATTGTTTTTGGCATTTTACATTTTATAAAACCAGATGATCTTGTAAACTACGTTCCTAACTGGGTACCCGGCGGTAAAGTTTGGGTTTTGCTTACCGGGGCCGCATTTATTGCTGCAGGCCTGTCTTTCCTAACCAATAAGTTTGTAAAATATTCAGGGTATGCTTTGGCTACGCTTTTGTTTCTTTTTGTTTTAACCATTCACCTGCCCAATGCCTTAAATAGTGGCGATCCTGCCTTAAGGCAAGTATCGTTTGTTAGTGTTTTAAAAGACATGGCCCTTTCTGCTTTTGCATTGTACATAGCAAGCAACGCAGACTACAGAAAACATTTAACGCAAGACGAATAAGTTCTCAATTTTTAATTTCTATGATCACTTCTTTCAATCCCCATTGAAAGGGTATTGCTGTATCTCCTAAATCCCTTAGTAGCTGTTGAAAAACGATTTTAATCTTAATATTTCTTATTAACTCCGTGTACTTAGTGGCTTAAGCTTTTATATTTCTTTGTGGTTCATTTTTTTATCACGGAGAGCACGAAGAAAAGACCACACAAAGAACACAGAGAAAAAAGCATTTTCATTTTTAAACAGCTACTTAGCATTTTAAATTACTACATCTTGGTTTTTGCTGGCCTGTGTACCTTATAGGCTATTGCTGTATCTTTCTTTTCAAATAAAGTATTGATGTCTAAAAAAAAGCTGGTTGTATTAACAGGGGCAGGTATTAGTGCCGAAAGCGGTTTAAAAACTTTTAGGGATAGTGATGGATTGTGGGAAAATTACAGCATTTATGAAGTTGCCACTCCCGAAGGATTTAAAAAAAATCCCCAACTGGTGCTCGACTTTTATAACATGCGTAGAAAAGATGTAGCCAACGCATCTCCAAATGATGCACACCTTGGTCTTGCACAATTGGAAGAATGGATGGATGTGCAAATTGTAACACAGAATATTGATGATTTGCATGAAAGGGCAGGAAGCACACAGGTTTTACACTTACACGGGCAGATATTTAAGATGCGCAGTGTAAAAAGTACAGGAAAAATTTATGATATAACGGGGGATATAAACCTTGGCAATCTTGCAGAAGACGGAAGTCAATTACGGCCCCACATAGTTTGGTTTAACGAAGATGTGCCTATGATTGAAACGGCTATTTCTATTATTGAAGACTGCGATTTTTTTGCTGTGGTTGGAACTTCATTATTGGTGTACCCGGCTGCAGGCCTGGTCAATTATGCTCCCTCCAAAATTCCCAAATTTATTATTGATACATCTATTCCTTACACCAATTCGCTGCACAATTTCCAGGCTATTGAAATGACAGCAAGCCAGGGAGTAAAGCAATTGCAAAAGAGATTGAGTGAGTTGTTATAACCTCGTGCAATTGATATGTTTTTAGCCGAATGATTATTGCAATACTTCTAAATGATACCCATCTTTTTCATTAAAAAAGATGCATTCCTATTCTTTGCAACACCAGGTAAAATTTTATAATCAAAGATTAACTCGCCACTATTTATGGTGCTTTCAAAGCAATAATTTTTAATAACGCCGGGGTATTCGTTTTCCAGTTCACTCAACTTAAGATCGTGTGTGGCAAAAAGGGTAAGGGTATGATATTGTACCAGTTTTTTTACAAATTCTTCTGAGCCATGATATTTGTCATCGCTGTTGGTGCCCCGTAAAATTTCATCAATTAAAATAAGGCCGGGCTTACCATTTTCAATGCTTTGGATAATTTGTTGCAATCGTTTTAATTCAGCCATAAAATAGCTGGTATGCTGCTGCAGCGAATCAGTTATGCGTATGGACGAATAAATTTGCAACGGATGAAAAAGGAAGGAAGCCGCACAGACCGGCAAGCCACATTGCGCCATCAGCGTGTTAATACCAACTGTTCGCAGGTAGGTTGTTTTACCCGACATATTGGAACCGGTAATGAGTAATATCCTGTTTTGAACGCCTATGCTCAAGTCATTGCTTACATTTTCCTTTAATGGTATAAGTGGGTGATACAAACCTGAAGCCTCAATGCAAACCTTCTCCTCACTTAAAACAGGATACACATTTTCAGGATTATTAAAGGCATAGGTTGATAAACTTACCAGGCTTTCTACCTGGCCAACACAGTCAATCCAAATGGGCAGGTTGTTATGGTTGGCTATCTTCCATTTCTCTAAGCTGGTAATGCAATGGATATCGTAAAGTAGGAAACTGTTCAATAAAATATTTACCAAAATATTCAGCCGCTGATCCAGCAGGTTTACCAAACGGGATAACTTTTGGATAGCCAAATTTGCCTGTAGTGTTTGTTGTTGCAATTGCTGTAAATGCAAAGCATCAGTAACATCAACCTTGTTCCATTCTTTTAAAATGGCTGCAAATGCTTCCAGCATTTCCTGCTTTTTGCCAAGCTGCATATATTGAGCATTTACATATTTGCCTATAGAACCAACGTGAATCCAGCTTATTAAAACTGACAATGAAAGCAGGTAATACTGACCAATGTAAATGGAAGCGATAAGGGCAATAAAATTGATGACAGGTAAAATATAGCTGGCTTTCTGCAGGTACTTGTTTTTGTAAATCATACCGGGTTGTGCAACCCACGATAATAATGGTCGTGCATTATCAAAATCTTTTATAGCCAGGGCTTCGGCACAAATGTGTTGAATTGCACTTTGTTGCTTAGCTAAAGCTTTTATTGCATCCTGAAACTGAATGATTTTTTGTGGCTCGGTGTACGAATTTTTTAGCAATGTTGTAAGGCTAACTTTTCCTGCCTGGGTGGATGCCCTGTTGAGAAGATGGTAGAGAGAGTTTGCTCCAAATATATCCAGGTCGGTATAATAATGATCCCCGGATTCCTCCATGCTGCCATTGTAAAACTGGTTGGGCAAACCGGTTAAAACATCTAATTCATTTTGGTTGATGAAGAGCAGGTGTTCGTTCAACAGCTTTTGTGCATTGAGCCGGGCACTTTGTTTTACCAGGTATAGAAAGCCTGCTATAAAAATGAGTAATGCAAGGCTCCAATAAAAATTGCCTGTGTGAAACCATAAATAAATACTTGTCACAAGGCTGGCAAACATGATCAGCCTGATGGTAGCAACCCAAAATAATTGCTTTTTTAAACGACCAATATTCAGAGAATATTCATCAACCAAATTTTTATACAATTCGTTCAAATCCATTATTATCGCTCTTGTTTCTGTTTACTTACTCCTCAATTCTTTCAATAAAACTAATTCCATGTTTATGTAATTCGTGCAACACCGGCTCGTAAATAGCCTTACTGATTGGTATGTGTAAACCCGTTTCAGTGATCTTTCCCTCGAGCACCATTCTAGCCGCAATGCCCAGCGGAAGCCCCACAGTTTTAGCCATGGCAGTATGAATGTTGTCTTCGCCCTTAACCATTAAACTGCTTGATACAGTTGATGCGATGCCATCAATTTCATACTCAATTTCGTGGGCCATTACTATCATGTCCTTATCATCTTTGGCAAGTGCTAATTTTTTTTCAATAACATATTGCAATATATCTGCTGCACTGCACATGCCCTTATTAATCAACTCTTCGCTGTCAAGCCCCAAAAAAAATAATTGTTTCAGGCTTAAATTGGCTTCGTGCATTTTTAAGGCAACTGCCGCAGCAGCTTTATCTTTTACATCTTCTACTTCTACCGTATCTAACTCACCTTTTTCGTTGATCAACATAATAGAATCATCATTTTTTTCTCCTTCCTCTTTCAACTCATCTTCAGCTTCTATTATGGACATCAGGTTGTCCATCAAGTCTTTTGCATAGGTAAGCCGTGTAGTAAGCATTTGTGTTAGCCATTCGGCAAAGCCATGCTTTTCAAAATGCAACCTGAAGAAGGTGGCAATTGACATGCCCTCGGTATCGTATTCAATTGCTTCGCTGGTAAGTTTAAGGTCAACCATGTTTTTCCAGCCAAAACAAAATTCAGGGTGCCTTAATGTAGTTCGTATAAAGGTTCTTGCTTCTTCAAGCTGGTATAAAGGAATATAACTGAGCGAATCACGGTTGGGATACCATGCCCATAATACATGACCGGGAATTTCGATGAGATGGTTGGTATTGAACAACTCTTCATAAGGCACATATTTTACCTCGTTGTTCTCTTTAAATGTTGCTCCTGCCTTTCCGGCTAATACAACATTGCGGGGGTTCCAGCTTATTTTATAATGCCATGGATTGTCGTCGCTTTCAGGAGCAACCAGCCCACCGCAATGCGACTTAAATGAAGTAATGGTACCTCCCAGTTTTTTAATCCGGTGGATCAGTTGCATGGCACTCATGTGATCTATGCCGGGGTCCAGGCCCATCTCGCATAAAAACAAAATGTTTGCAGCTTTTATTTCGCTTTCAAGTGCTTGTATTTTTTCATCGATATAAGAAGCAGTAAGTAAATGTTTACTATGCAGCAGGCAACTGGTAGCAACCTTATAATGAAAGGAGGGAGGGAGCATGGAAATAACGATATCTGCTTGCCTCACCAGGTCGTTTCTCACCACATCTATTTCAATATTTGCCTGTACACCGGTAACGTTTGCATCGCCCTTTATTTTTTCTTCCAGCAAAGCAGCGCTGCCATCAACCACGGTAGCTTTCCAACTCATTTCAACACAAAGCACTTTTAAATATTCGATTAAGACTGTAGCCGCTTTGCCTGATCCAAATAGTAGAATCTGCTTCATGTAAACAAATATAGACAAGCAGATTGTTCTTCTCTTAATCTTATATCAACAACAAATTAAGAGTGATTACTTAAGGGTGGCTTCGTGCTCTGCCACAATCTTTTTTAAGAACTCAAAAAAGGGTTTGGCAAATTCTTTCCGGCGCAAAGCAAACTCAACGTTGGTCTTTAAAAAGTCGAGTTTATTGCCAATGTCATATCTTTTTCCTTCTATGGTATGGGCATAAATATGTTCGTTTTTAAGCAAGTTGAGCAAGGCATCAGTCAGCTGAATTTCGTTGTTCTTGCCCGGCGAAGTTTTTTCGAGTGCTTTGTATATTTCAGGCGTTAAAATGTACCTGCCTGCAATGGCAAGATTGCTGGGAGCTTTATCAATCGCAGGTTTTTCAATTAACTGGTTAATATTCATCAAAGTGTCCGAGATCATATCTCCACCCACAATACCATACCGCGAAACTTTGTCGTGCGGCACGGTTTCAACAGCTATAACGGTACTTTGGTATTGCTCGTAAATGTCAATCAATTGCTGAGTAACCGGTATTACCGAGTTAATAATCGTATCGCCCAGCAATACCGCAAAAGGCTCGTTGCCCGTGTGGTGGCGTGCATAATAAATGGCATCTCCCAAGCCATTAATTTCTTTCTGCCTTATAAAATGAATGTTGGCCATGTCTGACAGGTTCCTGATTTCCGCGTACATCGCATCTTCCTTTTGCAGCAAGCGGTCCTCCAACTCAGGGCTGCGGTCAAAATGATCTTCAATAGCTCTTTTGCCTTTTCCTGAAATGATGAGGATGTCTTCTATGCCTGAATCCACTGCTTCCTGCACTACGTATTGTATAGTTGGTGTATCAATAATGGGCAGCATTTCTTTTGGAGATGCTTTTGTGGCAGGTAAAAACCGGGTTCCCAATCCTGCTGCGGGAATGACTGCTTTTTTAATCATGGTTCAATTATAAGATGTAAGGTTTTATTACCCTGGCATTTATTTTTTTAAGTGAGTATACCAGTTTGTTAAGCGTTTCATCATTGTTATACGTACCAATGATGGCCCCACCCGAACCCGTAAAAGAAGCCGATGCTCCGCATGACCGTGCTGTTTCTACCAGTTCCATATTGCTGGGGCCTATGCTCATAATTTTGCAACGGTTGTCAAAGTTTTGGTTGATGAGGGAGCTGAGTTCGGCATGATCACCCTTGTTAATTGCCTGCATACCTTTGTCGGCCAGGCTGGCGATGTTTTGCAAGGTTTGTATCACATGCTCATCACCTTTATCAAACTTCGATCTTATTTCATTCAACACTTTGCCCGACACTTTGCCCAAATTTGTTTTGTAGGCAATGTAAAGTTTAGGCAACAAAGATGGATCAAGCGGAATGTACTTTCCATGCCCATGTTCTTGCATTTGCTGTTCATTAAAGTCCATGTAGACACAACCTTCGTAACACTGTATAACCCTGTCTTGCAAGCCTGCATTAATGCCCATTTCCTGGGTTTCGGCCTGTAAAGCAAGTGTAGGTAAAACAGGTGCAGGAATATCTACATCGTAAAACTTCATGAGGGCTTTAAGGGTAGCAATAATAATGGCACTTGAGCCGGCAAGCCCCACCTGGCGTGGAATGGTTGAATGATAATTGATTGTAAAATTTTTATTGGAAAGTCTTAGGTTATTGGCTTCGCAGAAGTCGCAAAACTTTTTAATGGCTGCTTTTATAATTGGTATACCTCCATTATAACCAATGAGAGATACTGTTTCGCGTAAGTCATAAATGTTCCTGAAATGATTGGTGTCGGCCTCTTGCGGTATTATGGAAAGCTCCGGAGACTGGTATAACTGGATGTGTGCACCAAAATTTTTTATGATTACGCTGATCGTTTTGCCAAAATAGCCATCAGATGGGTTGCCAACAATTCCAGCCCGGGCATAGGCACGAGAATCTATAATCATATAGCTATAGCATAATTTCTATTCAATTATAGAACAAAGTTTCTATCTGCAAAAGTTTAATTGTAATAAAACGTTTTCATTTACATTGGATTACAACAGTTGCCAGGTGCAGTAACATTAAACCAAGGCAGCACATTGTCAAACGTTTAGTCTACTTATCTTTAAGCCCTTCGAAAATAAAAACAATTATGACAGTAAACAGAAGCGTAGAAACTTTGGATGAATTTACCATTCAGCAGTTACGCGACTTTCCAAATGCTACGGGGGAGTTGAGCCGTTTGTTGCGTGATATTGGTCTTGCTGCTAAAAGAGTGAACGTTGAAGTGAATAAAGCAGGCCTGGTGGATATTCTCGGCGAAGCCGGTAAAACCAATGTGCAGGGCGAAGATGTAAAGAAACTGGATGAGTTTGCCAATAACCAGTTTATTGGTGTGTTGAGACATGGAATTAGTTGCGCTGGCGTAGGCAGCGAAGAAAATGATGACATTGT